>DAIPLM010000123.1:0-5727 GCA_036769205.1 Sphingomicrobium sp. | reverse complement strand
GAGCCTGGCCGCCGGGCTCAACGTGTCGGGCGGCAAGATCCGCCACCAGGCGGTCGCCGAGGCGCTCGATTTGCCTTACGAGCCGGCCTGACCACGCTCGATCAAGGCGACGCCGTCCTCGACCATCGGCCGCCAGCCGGCCTCGGCCGGGGCGGCCGCGAGCAATGCCTTCCACTCGGCGAGCGCGGCCTCGCGCTGGCCCGAACGGAGCAAGGCAAGGCCGTGGAAGAAGGGCGGCGCCGGGCTCCACGGCGCCAGTTTGGCCGCGCGGGCATAGGCCAGCTCGGCGGCGGGGGTCATGATGCCGGCATGATCGACCAGGGCATTGCCGAGGCCGACCCACAGCACATCGTCATTGGGGTGCGCGCGCAGCCCTGACTGGACCAGCCCGACCGCTTCCTGGGTCTTGCCGCGCGAGGCGAAGCTGTCGGCGAGGATCAGCCAGCGCTCCGATGCGGTGAACTGGCCGAGCAAGGCATGGCGCGCCTTGGCGAGCGGCAGATAATGCGCCTCGGCCGATCCCCGCGCCGGCGATCCCGGCAGACTGGGATGCCCCTGCACCGCATAACCGGCGCCGCCGACCATCAGCGCCGCCGCCGCCATCGTCAGCAACGGGCCGGTCAGCCCGAGCAGGCGCAGCCCGCCGAGCGCCAGGCCGATCAGGACCAGCAGGATCAGGAAACCGGTCACCGCCGCCGCCTGAACCGGGACCGCGCCAGCCAGGCGCCGATCGCGAGCAGCGCCAGCGGGCCCAGCCACAACGGCCAGGTCGCTGGCTCGAGCGGCGGCTGGTAGCTCACCCAATTGCCGTAGCGCTCGACCAGCCAACGGCGAACTTGCGCCGGCGACTGACCGACGGCGATCCGGCTGCGGACCATGTGGCGCATGTCGCCGGCCAGCTCGGCATCGCTGTCGGCAATCGACTGGCCCTGACACACCAGGCATCGCAATTGCTCCATCAACGCCTTGGCCTGCGCCTCCTGCCGCGCATCGGGCAGTTGGCGGTCCGACCAATAAGCCGGCGGCAGGCTGGAATCGGCGAGCGCCGGGGCGGCCGCCAGCAGCAGCAGCAGGACGAGCAGCAGCCTCACCGGGCCTTCTCCAGCTCGGCGAGGATGGTGTCGAGATCCTGCGGCATGATCGGCCCGACATGTTGGTGGCGGATGATGCCGGCGCCATCGACGACGAAACTCTCGGGCACTCCGGACGAGCCGAGCGCCATCTGGACGCTGCTGCGCATATCGGCGCCGATGCGGTCGTAGGGGTCGCCGTTGCGCGCCAGGAACTCGGCGACGTCTTCGGGCCGGTCGCGGATGGCGATGCCTTCGATGGTGACGCCGCGCGCCTTCAATTGCCCAAGCACCGGCGCTTCGGCGATGCACGGCACGCACCAGCTGGCGAAGATGTTGACTAAGTGCGGCTCGCCCGTCGCCAGATCGCGCGATGAAAGAGCGGCTCGGCCGGGTAGCGCCGCAGGCAACGCGAAGCCCGGTACCGGCTTGCCCTCCAGCTGCGAGCGGATGGCGGAGTCCGCCGGATTGACCAGCCGCCAAGTCACGAAGGCGACGAAGACCAGCAGCAGCCCCAGCGGCACGAAGCGCAGTGCCCGGCTCATTCTTCCAGCTCCCGGCCCCATCGCCGTTCGCGCCACAGGCGGCCGATGAGCGCGATCAGCCCGCCCAAGGCGATCAGCACACCGCCGAGCCAGATCAAAGTCACGAACGGCTTCCACCACAATCGCAGCTGCCAACCATCGTCGCGCTGCTTGCCGATCACCGCGTAGAGCTGCCCGTTCCAGGCGGTGTGGATCGCGGCTTCGGTGGTTTCCGTCAGCGGCGAGGTGAAGACTCGCGCTTGCGGCCGCAGCGTCTCGGTTCCCTGCCCGCGAGAGGCGCGCAAATGACCCTCGATCGCCGTCCAGTTCGGGCCGGCAACCGGGGCGACGCCGGCGAGCTCGACCAGCCACGGGCCGACCGCCAGTTTGTCGCCCGGGCGCGCCAGGGCCAGCTTCTCGGCGGTGAAGGCGCTGTCGCTGGCCATGCCGATCAGCGCGACGCCGACTCCGCAATGCGCGAGCACCATGCCCCAGACAGCGAGCGGGGTCCGCTTGAGGCTGCGGCCAAACAAAGGCGCGATGCTGGCGGGCAGCAAAGCAATGCCGAAGGAGAGGCCGAGGCGCGGCAGGACGCTCATGGCCGGGGCGAAGACAAATGTCATGGCGAGCACCGCGCCCGCGACCACCACCGACGGCGCCACCCAGCGCCCGAGCGGCCTTCTGTCGCGCCGCCAGCGCAGCAGCGGCCCGACGAACAGCAAGGCGGCGAGCAGCAGCGCCAGCGGCCCGGCGACGGCGTTGAAGTAAGGCGGCCCGACCGACAGTTTCTCGCCGCTCAGCGCTTCGGCGGCGAGCGGATAGAGCGTGCCGACGAAAACCACGCCGAGAATGACGCTGAGCAGCAAATTGTTGACCACCAGCGCCCCTTCGCGGCTGACCGGCTCGAACGGCGCCCCTTCTCGGATGGTGGCGGCACGCACCGCGAACAGAGCCAGCGCCGCGCCGACATAGAGCGCCAGCAGCATGAGGATGAAAGTGCCACGCTGCGGGTCAACGGCGAAGGCATGGACCGAGGTCAGGATTCCGGAGCGGACGAGGAAAGTGCCGACCATCGACATCGAAAAGGCCACTACGGCCAGCATCATCGTCCAGCTTCTGAGGCCGCCGCGCGCGGCCAGCACATTGACCGAGTGAAGCAAGGCGGTCGCCGCGAGCCAGGGCATCAGCGAGGCGTTTTCGACCGGGTCCCAGAACCACCAGCCGCCCCAGCCCAATTCATAATAGGCCCAATAGCTGCCGGCGGTGATGCCGAGCGTCAGGAAAATCCAACTGGCCAACACCCATGGCCGCATCGCCCGCGCCAGCGCCGCGTCGACCTGGCGAGTCAGCATCGCCCCGACGGCGAGGCTGAAGGCGACCGACAGGCCGACATAGCCGAGGTAGAGGGTCGGCGGATGGAAGGCCAAGCCGGGATCCTGGAGCAAGGGGTTGAGGCCCCTGCCCTCCGCCGGCGCCGGGACCAGCCGGGCGAACGGGTTGGAGGCGAACAGCAGGAAGGCGTAGAAGCCGAGGCCAAGCGCCGCCTGCGCGCCGAGGCTGGTGACGAGCAGCTTCTCGCCGACCCGCCGCTCAAAGATCGCCAGCGCCGCGCCCGATAGCGCCAGCACCGTCACCCACAGCAGCATCGAGCCTTCGTGATTGCCCCAGGCGCCGGCGAATTTGTACAGCCACGGCTTGGCGCTGTGGCTGTTGGCGGCGACCAGTTCGACGCTGAGGTCGGTGCGCAGGAACACCGCAATCAGCGCCGCGAAGGAGATCAAAGTCAGCGCCCCCTGGGCGAGCGCGAGCGGCCGGGCCGCGCCGACCCCTCGGTCGCGCGCCACGCCAAGCGCGACCAGCAGCTGCAGCAAGGCCAGCGCCGCGGCCAGCCACAATGCAGCCAGCCCAAGCTCGGCGATCACTTCTCCACCGTCTTCTCAACCGTATGCTCGGCAGCCTGATTGCCGAGCTGGGGCGGCATGTAGCGCTCGTCATGCTTGGCGAGGATTTCGTCGGCGACGAAGGTCTTGCCCTCCATCCGGCCCTCGGCGACGACGCCGCTGCCTTCGCGGAACAAATCGGGGGTGATGCCGCGATAGCGAGCCGGCACGCGGGCCTCGCCGTCGCTGACCAGGAAGCTCACCGTGACGCCGTCCGCGGCCTGCTTGAGCGACCCCTTTTCGACCATGCCGCCCAAGCGGATGGCGTGGCCCTGCTCGGCCTTGCCCTGGACGATCTCGACCGGCGTGAAGAAATAAGCGGCGCGGTCCTTCAGGCCCCACATGGCGAGCAGGACGGCGATCAGCACGGCGGCGATGGCGAGCGCGGCGAGCAGCAGCCGCTGATGCTTGGGCTTGAGGCTCATCGCTCGCGCTTCAGCGAGTCCGCCTGGGATTCGGCCGCCCGCATCGCCAGCCACGACCAGGCGAGCAGGCCCGCGGTCCCGGCCAGGGTCAGCGCGTAAGCGGCAATGACGAACGGCCAGGCGTTCATTCGCTCAGCCTCCGCCGCAGCCGTGCCTCGGCCTTGGCGCGCGCCAACTCGGCCCGCATCCGCATCAGCACCACCGCACCGAACAGGAAGCTGAAGCCCAGCAGGGTCAGCGGCAGCGGCCACAGCAATTCGGGCGCGATCGACGAACCGCCGGTGACGCTGATCGACTGCCCCTGGTGCAATGTGCGCCACCACAGCACCGAAAAATGGATGATTGGCAGGTTGATCGCCCCGACCAGCCCGAACAAGGCGGTCATGCGGCCCTCGCCGCCGCGCTCGCGTTCGGCGGCGGCCAAGGCGATGTAGCCGAGGTAGAGGAAAAACAGGATCAGCATCGACGTCAACCGCCCGTCCCATTCCCACCAGGTGCCCCAGGTCGGCCTTCCCCAGATCGAACCGGTGGCGAGGCAGATGGCGGCGAAGGTGGCGCCCGCCGGCGCCAGTGCGCGGCCGGCGATGGCCGACAAGGGATGACGCCAGACCAATTGCATCAGACTGGCGACGGCGATGCCGCTCCACCCGGCCATCGCCAGCCAGGCGGCGGGGACGTGGATGTAGAGAATGCGCACGCTTTCGCCTTGCAGGTAATCGGGCGGAGTCACCAGCAGCCCGCCGAATACACCGGCGGCGAGCAGCGCCAGGCCGAGCCCGAGGAACCAGCCGGTGGCCGGCCTGGCGAACCTCAGGAAACGGGCGGGATTGGCATAGCCGTGCATTGCGCGCGCGCTTCTAGCCTGTCCGCCGCCGAGCCGCCAATCCCCCTCGCCCGATCAGCCGCTGCGCCATGGCGTCGGCGACGGCCGCCGGGTCGCGGCCGCTGGCGGCGCTTTCGGTCCAGATTTGCTCGAGCCGGCCGGGGATGGCCTCGATCCGCAAGCGCACCAGGTCCGGACCGCCGTCGCCGAGATATTCAGTCGAGACGTTAATGATGCCACCGGCGTTGGCGACATAGTCCGGCGTGTAGAGGATGCCGCGGGCGTGGATCCGGGCGCCGTCTTCCGGCGTCGCCAATTGGTTGTTGGCGCCGCCGGCGACCACCGGCACGTTCAGCCTGGCGATCGAGTCCTCGGTGAGGATGGCGCCGAGCGCGCACGGGCTGAGCACGTCCGCCTCCAGGCTCATGATCGCCGCCGGGTCGACGACCGTGCCGCCGGTGACTTCGGCCAGGGCCTGGGCGCGATCATCGTCGACATCGGCGATCGATAGCCGGGCGCCTTCGGCCGCGGCATGGCGGCCGACACCGCTGGCGACGCTGCCGGCGCCCTGCAAAGCGATGTGCAGGCCACTGACACTGTCCTTGCCAAGCGCGCGCTTGACCGCCGCCTTCAGCGCCAGGAACACGCCCAGCGCGGTATGCGGACCGGGGTCGCCGCCAACCTGGCCTTGGGCGACCGGCAGGCCGGCGACAAATTGGGTCTGGCGCGCCACCTCGATCATGTCGGTGACGCTCATGCCGACGTCCTCGGCGGTGATGTAGCTGCCACCGAGCGAGTCCACCGCCTTGCCGAAGGCGGCGAGCAGCTCGGGGCTCCGCGCCTTGTCCTTGCCGGCCAGCAGCACGCTCTTGCCGCCGCCCAGCGGCAGGCCGGCCATGGCGTTCTTGTAGCTCATCCCGCGCGACAGCCGCAGCGCGTCGGTCA
>DAIPLM010000122.1:0-5740 GCA_036769205.1 Sphingomicrobium sp. | reverse complement strand
TCTGCCGGCAGGAGGGCGGCGTCGCTTACATGGCCGACGCCGACGGCAAGATGACCGGCCGGCCGGGAATCGCCTTCGTCACCCGCGGCCCCGGCGCCACCAACGCGTCGGCCGGAGTCCACGTCGCCTTCCAGGATTCGACGCCGATGATCCTGTTCGTCGGCGACCTCGCCCGTGCCGACAAGGACCGCGAGGGCTTTCAGGAAATCGACTTCTCCGCTTTCTTCGCGCCGATCGCCAAATGGGCGGCGCGGATCGACGATGCGCGGCGCATCCCCGAATATGTCGCGCGGGCCTGGCGCGTCGCCACCGCTGGCCGCCCCGGGCCGGTGGTGCTCGCCATTCTTGAATAAATGCTGCGCGGAGAGGTCGAGGCATTGCATCGGCCGCCGGTGCCGCTGTTCGCAGACGAGCGCGACCCCGGCGCCATCCACGCTCTGTTCGGCTTGCTCAAGGAAGCGACCAACCCGGTTGCCATCGTCGGCGGCGCCGACTGGAGCCCGCGCGCGGCGCATCATTTCGCCAATTTCGCGGTGCGTTACGGCTTGCCCGTCGCCGCCGCTTTCCGCCGCCAGGACGCCATCCACAACGATTGCGCGGTCTATGCCGGCCAGTTGGGCTATGGCCCTAACCCCAGGCTCCAGCAGCGCATCCGCGATGCCGATCTGCTGCTGGTCGTCGGCCCCCGTCTCGGCGAGGCGACCACCGACGGTTACACGTTGATCACCCCCGACCATCCCGGCCAGATCCTGGTCCACGTCCACCCCGACCCTAACGAATTGGGCCGCGTCTATCACGCCGATTTGCCGATCTGCGCCGACATGGGCGAGTTCGCCGAGATGGTTGACGAGTGGATCGACCCGGAGCTGGTACCCTTCTCCGCCGGCGAGGAAGCCCACCGCGACTGGCTCGACTGGTCCGAGCCCAAGCCGCGCAAGGGCGTCAAGCTCGACCTCGGCCCGGTCGTCAAGGCGATGCGCGAGGCGCTGCCGGCCGACACCATCATTTGCAATGGCGCCGGCAATTTCTCCGGCTGGTGGCACCGTTACTGGCGCTACGGCTGCGCCCCGACCCAGCTGGCGCCGACCAGCGGGACGATGGGCTACGGCCTGCCGGCCGCCGTCGCCGCCGCCTTGCGCTTCAAGGACCGCGTGGTGGTCTGCATTGCCGGCGACGGCGATTTCCTGATGAACGGCCAGGAACTGGCGACCGCCGCGCAATATGGCTCCAATCTGCTGGTCGTGCTGGTCGACAACGCCAGCTTCGGCACTATCCGCATGCACCAGGAGCGCGAATATCCGAAGCGGGTCAGCGCCACGGAGCTGACGAATCCCGATTTCGCTGCGTTGGCCCGCGCCTATGGCGGCTGGGCGGCGACGGTCGAAACGACGGAAGCCTTCGCCCCCGCCCTCGCCGACGCGCTGAAGCGCAAGGGCATCCGTCTGCTCCACCTCAAGACCGACGTCGAGGTGATCAGCAACCAGGCGACCATCGCCCAATTGCGCAAGCGCTAAGCGGCCAGGTCCTTGTCGTCGAACATGTCGGCCTTCGGCTGGGCCTTCGACCAGTTACGGGCGATCTGGGCGTCGCGCTTGCTGAAGCGCAGCAGCGCGTCTTCCGGGATGACGACGTCTTCCGTCCATTCTCTTGAATAACTGGGCATTGAAGTCCCCGACTCGCGGAATTGACCAAGCAGGAATCAGCAAGCACTCTAAACTGTTGACTATCCATGTTTTTCTCGACCGTTTTGGACTTGCCGCATGTGCTAGAGCCCGAACGGCCAGGTCTCGTCGACGCTCTCCACCAGGGCCTCGCTGCCGGCGTCGTGAAATCCATGTTCGCCGATCAGGGGCACGAAGCGCACCGCGCCCAAATCCTCGCGGGTCGTCGTCCCGTCCGCATGCTTGGTCAGCTTAATGAGCGACTGCACTGCCTGCGGCTCGCCGATCGGCATGACGATCCGCCCGCCCGGCTTCAACTGGTCGAGCAGCACGCTCGGCACATGGCTGCCGCTGGCGGCGGCGACGATGGCTTCGAACGGCGCCTCGGCCGGGCAGCCGCGGGTGCCGTCGCCCTCGACGATGCGGACATTGCCATAGCCCAGCCGCCGCATGCGCTCCCGCGCCAGCTCGACCAGCTCATGGTGACGCTCGATGGCGACGACCTCGCCGGCGATCTGGCCGATGACGGCGGCCGCGTAGCCGGAGCCGGCGCCGATCTCGAGCACCTTGTCTCGTGGGCCGATCGCCGCGGCGTCGATGGTCAAGGCGACGATATAGGGCTGGCTGATGGTCTGGCCCGATTCGATCGGCAGCGGCGCGTCGGCATAGGCGTAAGCCTGATAGGTGCCGCCGATGAAGGCCTCGCGCGGCACGGCGCGAAAGGCGGCGATCAAAGCGGGGTCGTCGAGGCCGCGGCGGGCAATGGTGCGGTCGATCATCCGCTCGCGCTCGGCGGCGAAGTTGGTCATGGGACGTCTCCGGGACTGTAAACCCCTCAGTCGGAGTCCGCGTTCCTCGCTTCGCCCTCGCCTTCGTCCTCGCCTTCGTCCTCCCCGTGGTGCGGGAAATGGAAGATGCCGACCCGTTTCCATCGGCGCCGCGGGTTTTCGTTGCTTTCCCCCGGCGGCGGATGCGGCCAGCCGCGGTCGTGGCGGTGCACAGCCTCGTCGAACAAGGGCAAATGCGTCTTCAAGTCGCGGAAATTGCCGCTCCCTTGGCTGGTCGCCATCATGGTTCACCTCGGGGATGACAACGTTGCGCGGGCGTATCCTGCTTCCCGCAACCGACTCCGCTTCGGAGCTATCTTGCGGGCCCTTGCCGCCGGCGTCGGCTCGGCTAATGCTGAAGGGAATGCGGAATTATCTCGAATTGATGCGCCAGGTGCTCGATCAGGGGGTGCCGCAGCCCGACCGCACGGGCACGGGCACTTTGTCCTTGTTTGGGGCGCAGATGCGCTTTGATCTGGCTGACGGCTTCCCCTTGCTCACAACCAAGAAGCTGCACTTGCGATCGATCATCGTCGAATTGCTGTGGTTCCTGCGCGGCGACACCAACATCGGTTGGCTGCGGGAGCGCAATGTCAGCATCTGGAACGAGTGGGCGGACGCCGCCGGCGACCTCGGCCCGGTCTATGGCAAGCAGTGGCGCGACTGGGAGACCGCGGACGGCCGCCATGTCGACCAGATCGCAAATTTGGTCGAGCTCATCAAGCGCGACCCCGCCTCCCGCCGGCAGATCGTCACCGCCTGGAACCCCGGCGAGATCGAGCGGATGGCGCTCGCTCCCTGCCATTGCCTGTTCCAGACCCAGGTCGCAGCCGGCCGGCTCAACCTCCAGCTCTATCAGCGCAGCGCCGATCTGTTCCTCGGCGTGCCGTTCAACATCGCCAGCTATGCGCTCCTAACCCACATGCTGGCGCGGGAATGCGGGCTGGAGCCGGGGGTGTTCGTGTGGACCGGCGGCGACGTCCACCTCTATTCCAACCATCTCGACCAGGCGCGCCTGCAGCTGGCGCGCGACCCGCGGCCATTGCCTCGACTGGTCCTTAAGGATCGCGGCCAGGGCCTGTTCGACTACGAGGCCGACGACTTCGCCTTCGATGCCTACGACCCCCACCCGCATATTTCAGCGCCGGTTGCAGTTTAAGCTTGGCAAATCGGCGCCACCGTGAAAATTACGTCCGCGCAATGAACCCCGGCGCTGTCTCTGCGTTCAATCCGGGGCCTGACAGGAGAAGAATGATGGTTCGCAAGGCAATCACCCTCATGCTGATCGGCGGTGGCCTCCTGGTCGCCGCCTGCAACACGGTTCGCGGCGCTGGCGAGGACGTCCAGTCGGTCGCCAATTGCACCGAGAATGCAATTAACAACGGCCAATGCTGAGTTGAGAATCGCCCTTTAGGCGATCAGGCCCCGCCGCGCTTCGGCTCGGCGGGGTCTTTGATTCAGGCGGGAGTCAGGTGCCGCGCGCTCTTCTGGCCCGACCATTTGGGGAGAGTGATCTTGCTTCGGAAAATGATGACCTTGATGCTGATCGGCGGCGGGCTGGCGATTGCCGCGTGCAACACCGTGCGCGGCGCCGGCGTCGATTTGCAGTCAGCGGCCAATTGCACCGAAAACGCAATTCACCAGGAACGCTGCTGAACCCGCCTCGCTAATTCAGCCAAAAAGAAGCCCCGCCGGAGACGTCTCCGACGGGGCTTTTTTCATGCGCGGCTGACGCTCAGCTCTGCAAATAGTCGCCGGCGTCGGCGTCGGTGCCATTGCCCGATGGCACGACCTCGGCCAGCGGCTCGCCGCCCAAAGCCGCTTCCGGCCCCTGCGCCAACTCGGCGGCATGCTCCTCGGCCGCCGTGTTGGGCAGGATCAGCGATTCCTGCAGCTTGCGCTGGGCCGCCCGCAGCGAGGCGTCGCGGCTCGACGCCGCTACCCGCATGCGGTTCATGCCGGCGCCGGTGCCGGCTGGGATCAGGCGCCCGACGATGACGTTTTCCTTGAGGCCGTTCAGGGTGTCGACCTTGCCCTGGACCGAGGCCTCGGTGAGGACCCGGGTGGTCTCCTGGAACGACGCCGCCGAGATGAAGCTGCGGGTCTGCAGGCTCGCCTTGGTGATACCGAGCAGCACTGGCTTGCCTTCCGCCTTCTTCTGCTTTTTCTCGAGCTTGGCGTTGACCTCGTCCATCTCGTCGCGGTCGACCTGCTCGCCCTTCAGCAAGGTGGTGTCGCCGTCGTTGGTGATCTCGACCTTCTGCAGCATCTGGCGAACGATCACCTCGATGTGCTTGTCGTTGATCTTGACGCCCTGGAGCCGGTAGACTTCCTGGATCTCGCTGACGAGATATTCGGCCAGCGCCTCGACTCCCAGGGTTTCCAGGATATCGTGGGGATCCGGGGAGCCGCCGACGAGATTATCGCCACGCTTCACATAATCGCCCTCCTGGACGTCGATGACGCGGGACTTGGGCACCAGCTCCTCATGCGGTTCCGAGCCGTCCTCGGGGACGATGGCGATCTTCCGCTTGGCCTTGTAATCCTTGAGGAACTGGACCCGGCCCGAGACTTTGGCGATGATCGCCTTGTCCTTCGGCGTGCGCGCCTCGAAGAGTTCGGCGACGCGCGGCAGGCCGCCGGTGATGTCACGGGTCCGCGCGGCTTCCCGCGGCATCCGCGCCAGCACTTCGCCGGCCTCGACCTGCTGACCATCCTCGACGGCGATGATCGCCCCGACCGCCAGACGATAGACGCCGGCTTCCTTGGCGCCGGCGCCGGTCATGGTCAGGCGCGGCCGCAAATCTTCCTTCTTCGACTTGGCGGTGTCGTCGATGACGACGCGCTGGACGATGCCGGTCGACTCGTCGGTCTGCTCGGTCATCGTCCGGTTCTCGATCAGGTCCTGGTACTTCACCGATCCGGCCTTCTCGGTGATGACCGGGCTGTACGACGGGTCCCATTCGGCGATGCGGTCGCCGCGGCTGACGATATGGCCGCTCTCGCACAACAGATGCGCGCCATAAGGCACACGGTGGGTCGACAGCTCTCGGCCGTCCATGTCGAGGATGGCGATCTCGCCCGAACGCGACAGCGACACGTGCCGGCCGCGCGGGTCGGTGATCGTCGGCATTTCGCGCAGCTCGATGGTACCGTCGACCGGCGCCTCGAGGTTTGACTGCTCGTTGAGCTGGGCGGCGCCGCCGATGTGGAAGGTCCGCATCGTCAGCTGGGTGCCCGGCTCGCCGATCG
>DAIPLM010000121.1:0-5757 GCA_036769205.1 Sphingomicrobium sp. | reverse complement strand
GAATATTATGTCAACGACGCCGGCAGCCAGGTCGACACGCTCGCCCGCTCGGCGCACCTGCGCTACCGGGAGAAATTGGGTGAGGACATCGGCGCCATCCCGGAGGGGCTTTACCCCGGCGACTATCTGAAGCCGGTGGGGGCGATTCTGGCCGCCGAATATGGCGACAAGTTCGTCGAGGCGCCCGAGAGCGAGTGGCTCGATCTGTTCAAGCAAAAGACGGTCGCGGCGATGCTCGATCTGATCCGCCACGACCTCGGCCTGCTCGGCATCCATCACGACATTTTCGCTTCCGAGGCAGAGTTGCAGGCGTCGGGCCAGGTCGGGGAGGCGCTGGCGGTGCTGCGCGCCAAGGGGCTGGTCTATGAAGGCGAGCTCGAGCGGCCAAAGAGCCTCGACGATCACGACGAATGGGAACCGGTTGAGCTGACCCTGTTCCGCTCGACCCAGTTCGGCGACGACCAGGACCGACCGCTGCAGAAGTCGGACGGCAGCTGGACCTATTTCGGCGCCGACGCCGCTTATCATTTCCAGAAGGCGCGGACTGCCGACCATCTGGTCAACATCTGGGGCGCCGACCATGCCGGGACGGTCAAGCGCGTCCAGGCGGCGGTGACGGCGCTGACCGACGGCCGCGTCGATTTGGACGTCAAGATCATCCAGATGGTCAAGCTGCTGCGCGCCGGCGAGCCGATCAAGATGAGCAAGCGGGCCGGCAATTTCGTCACGCTCGCCGATGTCGTCCGCGAGGTCGGCAAGGACGTCGTCCGTTTCATGATGCTGACCAAGCGCGCTGACACGCCGCTCGACTTCGACTTTGCCAAGGTGGTCGAAGCGTCGAAGGACAATCCGGTGTTCTACGTCCAATATGCCCATGCCCGCATCCGCTCGCTGCAGCGCAAGGCGGCGGAGGCGGGCGTGTCGGTCGACGGTGCGGCGGACCTCGGCTTGCTCGATGCCGAGGAGCTGGGGCTGGTCAAGGTGGCGGCGCAATATCCGCGGGTGGTCGAGGGGGCGGCGATGGCGCACGAACCGCACCGAATCGCTTTCTACCTCTATGACCTGGCGGCCGCGTTCCATGCCTTGTGGAACCGCGGCAACGACGACCCCGATCGGCGCTTTCTCGTTGAGAACAATCCACAAATTTCGCGGGCCCGGCTGGAATTGGCGGGCGCGATCGGGCAGGTGATCAAGAACGGCCTCAAGATCATGGGAGTCGAGGCCGTCGAGGAGATGCGTTGATGAAAGCGAGCCGGCCGGCCGACGACGAGCGGCTGCCCTGGCTGGAGCCGTATCGCGAGACGGCCAAGGCTGGCAGTCCGACGCCGCGCCGCAGCCGGGCAATGGGGCTGGCGCTAGGCGCCGGCGGCGCCTTGCTGCTGGCGGTCGGGGCCGGCGGGTATTGGCTCGGGCAGCGCGAAGATGTGACTACAGAGCCGAGCCCATCGGCGACGATCGCCTTGCCCGCTCCGAAGCCACAGCCGCGGCCGGTGCAGGTCGCCGAAGCGCCGCCTCCCGCCGCCGAGACGCCGGCCGAGACCGCCGAGTCGGTTGCCACGGCGGCCAAGCCGACGGTGAAGAAGTCAGCACGGCGCAAGGTCGTCCGGCACCGCTCGCCGGCTCGGCGCAAGATCCGTAATGCCGGGATTGAGGCGGAACGGCTCAACGCCATCCGCGCGTCGCAGGAAAAGCAGCAGGCGCGCCCGGCGCCGCCAGCCCGGCCGGCGTGGCCGAAAATGCCGTCGCCGGGGCCGGCCGGGCAGGTCATCCAATTGGGCGCCTTCTCGACCCCGACCCGCGCCGGCAACGCCTATCAGGCGCGCGTCGCCCGCTATCCCGTGCTGGCGCGCATGCCCCGCGTCATCGTCCCGGTGGCGACCAAGCCGGGCAACCGCGTGCTTTATGTCTTGCGCCTCGGCACGACCTCGCGCCAACAGTCGAAGACCGTGTGCCGCAACCTGCGGCGCAGCGGCGACCATTGCCTGGTGATCGGCTGAGGGAGAGATGGGGATGAACGAGATCCGCCCGGCCGGCGACGCCGACGCCCTGCCCTGGCTGGAAGGGGTCGAGGACGAGGACAACCCGCCGGCGGTGTCGGCGCGCAAGATGCTGTCGGCGCTGCTTCTGGTCCTGCTCGGGGTCGCGATCGTCGCCGGCGCCTTGTTCTGGCTTGGACGGCAGGACAAAGGCTCCGGCCCGCCGCAGCTGATCCGGGCTGAGCCCGGCCCCTACAAGGTCCGGCCCGACGACCCCGGCGGTCTCGACGTCGCCGGCGACAGCGGCACCGCTTATGCGACCGGCGCCGGTGAGGACAATGACGCCCAGCTCGACGTCAGCAAGCTGTCGGAAGTGCCCGACGCGGCCGACCAGCCACAACGCCTGCCGGTTGATGAAACCAAGGAGCCGGTCGCGCCCGAACCGCCCAAGCCGGCGCCGCCGCCGCCGCCCGCCACACCCGGCGCCAAAGGCACGGTGGTCCAGCTCGGCGCCTATGGCTCGACGGCGAAGGCGGAGACTGCTTGGCGATTGCTGTCGTCGCGCTTTCCGGCGGTCGCTGGGCTGACCAAGATCGTCGTGCCGTATCAGGGCGGCTATCGGTTGCGGGCTTCGGCCGGCTCCCCCGCCGAGGCCCAGGCGGTGTGCCGCGCAGTGGTCGCCGGCGGCGAGAATTGCTTCGTGGCGCAATAGCCGTGCAAGCTGCAATTTACGGACCGGCCGGCCCGCAACTGACGGACAAGGAACGCGATTTCTTCCGCGAGGCCGATCCCGCCGGCTATATTTTGTTCAAGCGCAATTGTTTTGACATCGAACAGTTGCGAAGGTTGAATGACGACTTGCGCGACCTTTCCGGCCGGCCCGAACTGCCGATCCTGATCGACCAGGAAGGCGGCCGGGTGGCGCGCATGCAACCGCCGCATTGGCCGGCCTTCCCGCGCGCCGAGGCCTTCGCTGCTTTGTACGGATTGGCGCCGTCGTCGGCGATCGAGGCAACCCGCGTCAATGCCCGGGCGATCGCGCTGACGCTCCGGGCCGCCGGCATCAACGTCAATTGCCTGCCGTTGCTCGACGTCCGACAGCCAGGCGCCAGCGACATCATCGGCGACCGCGCGCTGGGCGAGGAGCCGATGCAGGTCGCGGCGCTCGGCCGGGCGGTATTGGACGGCATGGCCTCGGCCGGGGTCGTCGGCGTCGTCAAGCACATGCCCGGCCACGGCCGCGCTTTGGTCGATAGCCACCAGGAACTGCCGGTCGTCACCGCCAGCGAGGAGGAACTGGCCGTCGACCTCGAGCCGTTCGAGCGGCTGCGCTGGGCGCCGATGGGGATGATGGCACATGTCGTCTACACCGCCTGGGATTCCGAGCGGCCGGCCAGCCTGTCGCCGACGGTGATCGGCGCCATCGTCCGCGAGCGGATCAGCTTCGACGGCTTCCTGATGACCGACGACCTCGGCATGCATGCGCTCTCCGGCGATTTCGGCACCCGCGCCGCCAGCGCCATCGCCGCCGGCTGCGACGTGGCGCTGCACTGCTCGGGCGAGATGGCGGAGATGGAGGCGATCGCGGCGGCGGTGCCGGCGCTGTCGGCGGACGGCGAGGCGCGATTGGCGCGGGCGATGGCGGGAACGCTGAACGAGGCCGAGGACCTGGATTATGCCGAGGCGGTCGCCAAGCGCGACGCTTTGCTGGCGCTGGTGTGACCGCTGCGATAGGCTGAGGCCCGATGGACCGCGAATTCTTCGAAGGGCCGGCGCGCGCCGACGAAGCGCTGAACCTGACGCTCGACGGCTGGGAAGGGCCGCTCGACCTGCTGCTAACCCTGGCGCGGGTGCAGAAAGTCGACCTCCACCAGATCTCGATCCTGGCGCTCGTCGAGCAATATCTCGCGTATCTGGAGGGAGCGCGGCAGCTGCGGCTGGAAATCGCCGCCGATTACCTCGTCATGGCGGCCTGGCTCGCCTACCTCAAATCCTGCCTGCTGCTGCCCAAGGACCCCGAGGCCGACCCGAGCCCGGAGGAGCTGGCGCTGCTGCTGCAAATGCGGCTGCAGCAGCTCGATGCGATGCGCGAGGCCGGCGCCCGGCTGATGGGCCGCGACCGTTTGGGCCGCGACGTCTTCGCCCGCGGCGCCCCGGAAGGCCTGCGGCTGGTGCGCAAGGCGGACTGGCAAGTCAGCCCGTTCGACCTGTTCGCCGCCTACGGTGTCGTCAAGGCGCGCACCCAGCCGGCGATGCACGTCGTCCAAGACCGCCGGGTGATGACCCTCGATGACGCCATCGAGCGCGTCTCGCGGCTGATCGGCGCGCATCTTGATTGGACTGTGCTGGAGGCGTTCCTGCCGGCGAGCGAGGATGCGGCATTCCTCAAGTCGGCGCTGGCCTCCTCCTTCGTCGCCGCGCTCGAACTGGCTCGGCAGGGGCGGTTGGAGCTGGCCCAGGACGAAGCCTTCGCGCCGCTCAAGGTCCGGGCCGCCTAGGATGGATGAATTCGCTCGTGCCGTCGAAGCGGCGCTGTTCGCCTCGGCGACACCGCTGACCATCGAAGAGATCGCGGCCTATGTCGGCGAGGGCGAGATCGAAATCGCGCTCGGCCGATTGTCGGCGCATTACGAAGGCCATGGCGTCGAGCTGGTCGAGCGAGGCGGCCGCTGGCACTTCCAAACCGCGCCCGACCTCGCTCACATCTTGCGCCGCGAGCGCGAGGAACCGCGCCGCCTGTCGCGCGCTGCCACCGAGACGCTGGCGATCGTCGCTTATCACGAGCCGGTCAGCCGCGGCGAGATCGAGGCGATTCGCGGTGTCCAGATTTCCAAGGGCACCCTGGACGTGCTGATGGAAGCCGGCTGGGTTCGGACCGCCGGCCGCCGCGAGGGCCCGGGGCGGCCGTTGCTCTATGCGACCACCGAGGAGTTCCTCAGCCATTTCGGCCTCGGCTCGCGCCGCGACCTGCCGGGCATCGAGGATCTGAAGGCCGCCGGCCTGCTCGACCCGCTCGAGGAGGCGATGTTCAGCCTGCAACTGGAAAGCGACGAAGAGGACGTCTAGAAGACGCCCGACATTCGAGATCGGAGAACAACATGGGTGGTTTGAGCCTCTGGCATTGGCTCGTCGTGATCGTCATCGTCCTCTTGCTGTTCGGCAAGGGGCGGATTTCGGACATGATGGGCGACCTCGGCAAGGGCCTCAAGAGCTTCAAGCAGGGCATGGCCGAGGACGACGACAAGCCCGCCCGGCCGCCGGAGCCAAGGCAATTGCCGCGCGAGCAGCAGCCGATCGACATCACACCGAGCGCGCCGCCGCCGGCCGAGCCGGCAGCGCCGCCGCCGTCGGGCGACGAAACGCCGCGCTCGTAACGCTGGAGTAACGCCGATGTTCGGCGTCGACACCTCCGAACTGCTGCTGATCGCGGTGGTCGCCTTGGTCTTCATCGGCCCCAAGGACCTGCCGCGGGCAATGCGCACCGTCGGTCGCTGGGTCGGCAAGATCCGCGGCATGGCCCGCCACTTCACCGCCGGCGTCGAGGCCATGGTCCGCGAATCGGAACTCGAGGAAATGGAGAAGCAGTGGCGCGAGGAGAATGAGCGGATCATGCGCGAATTCCCCGGCAACACCGACGTCATGGCGCCGCTGCCCGTCCCCGCCGCCAGCGAGGAAGAGCCGACGCTGCCGCTTGACGAGCCGCCGCTGCCGCCGCCGGCCGAGCGCCCGTTGCCGTGAAGGACATCGACGACACCAAGGCGCCGCTGATGGAGCATCTGAT
>DAIPLM010000120.1:0-5765 GCA_036769205.1 Sphingomicrobium sp. | reverse complement strand
ATGGCCTCGAGAAGCGCGAGGCCGCGGGCGTCGATACCGTCGTCGTTGGTCAGCAGGATGCGCATGCATGCCGCTATGGTCGAAAAGGCGGCGCGGCGGCAATCGTGACGGGGGTGCTGCGCTTATTGGGCAACTATGCCCATGAAATGTTCACCTGCCCTCGGTCAGTCCTTGTTAAGCCGATTGCGCTTAATTATAGGCCCGCTTGGGGATCACCGGCCTACCGTCCAAGTTACGGGAAAGCCTAGTGGAATCGCCTCCGGCCGCGACCGGTGGCCCGGCTCGCGGAAGCGGTTGGCGTTGCGTTGCGGGGAGGGATTACATGGCGACCGCTCTAAAAGACCTGTATCAATCACGGCCCGAGGCTTTCGATCAGCTGACGCTGCCCGAAGGCTATCAGCCGTCCGACTCGGAAGAGTTCATGGGGCCGCGCCAGCGGGCCTATTTCCTCGCCAAGCTGAAGGGCTGGAAGGAAGCGATCGTCAATGAATCGCGGGCGACCATGGCCCAGCTGCAAGTCGACTCGCTGCGCGAGCCCGACGTCGCCGACCGCGCCTCGAGCGAGACCGACTGGTCGATCGAGCTTCGCACCCGCGACCGCCAGCGCAAATTGATCGCCAAGATCGATGCCGCCGTCCGCCGCCTCTACGAAGGCGAATATGGCTATTGCGAAGTCACCGGCGAGCCGATCTCGCTGGCCCGCCTCGAAGCCCGGCCGATCGCGACGATGACGCTCGAAGCGCAAGAGAAGCACGAGCGGATCGAGCGCGTTTCAAGGGACGACTAAGTTTTAGCTCCTCCCTGTCGCGCAGCGATGGGAAGGGGGACCATCCGCAGGATGGTGGAGGGGCCCTCCAGCCGGGCAGCGGCACAGCCGCAGGACCGACTTCGCGCAAAGAGCGGCAGCAATGCGTCCGCATCGCGGGAGCGAGCGGAAGTGGCGAATATCGCTAAAAGTCCGCTATCCACCCATTGGCGCCGTACGTCGTTAGAGTCCGCTTTCGACCCATTGCGGACATTAGGCGTGAGTGCGGTGCACGATTTATATACCGGACCACGTTAGGCACGGCACCGTCTAGCTGGGGTCGAGTGCATGAAGCGTTTTTCTTACCGCGAGACTGAGCGCGAGGTTGGCGCGGCTCAAGCCGCTGTCCACGCTGCAGCTCGCGAAGCTCGAAAGCATCCCAACAAAAACACAGCCGCTACGGAGCAATGGAAAGACGAAGCGGCGCGATTCCATCGCACACTGTCTCGCGCTTATCCGCAGAACCTGCTTGATGCACTGGAAGCACTAAAGCGCAATGACAGTGCTGACATTGGTCCGGTGCTGGACTTCCTTGAGGCCGACCCTGTTTTCTATGGCTCGGGCTACGTGAAAGAGGAAGCGCTTCGGCTGTTGCCGAGAGTGCCGTTGTCAGATGAGCATAAGGCACGGCTGAGGGCCATTCTCATACGCGCCGTGGAAACCAATGGCAGACGCGAGTTCAAGCGCTATGCTCTCATTGGCAGACACATCTGCTCAGAAGAACTCAGGTCTTCACTGGAACGGTTGCTCGACAGCTCTGAGGCAGCAGTGGCCCGACGTGCGCAATGGGCGCTAAATCAATTGCCATCGCACGATTAACGCTAATGGCAGCTTTCCACCCATTCCTGCCGCTAAATCGCTAGAGTCCGCTTTCGACCCATTCCGGCCATTAGCCGCGTCAGGTGCGTGGACTGCGTTTAGCGAAGGGATACGCCCAGATCGGCAGCAGGAGGATTAGTAGCCGAAAGGTCCATGCTGCAACTGCGCCCGATCCGGTTTCGACGGGCACAACAGTCGAAAAGCCATAATCAAGGATGTACAGCGCGCCCATGAGCATGACGGCTAACCAGAAGGCCAGCACGCACCAGTACCAAACTGCAATCCTTGGCCGAGGGTCATAAGCGCTCATTCTTCAAACTCTCACAACGAATGTCCGCTTTCCACCCATTCCGGACTCTAGATTTCGCTGTCCTACAGCCACCTTGCTGTGGCATGCGCGCCATCGGCTCTTTCGCATCATTATCGTTGCAAGTCTCGCGCACACACATGCGCGCGTGCGTCCGTAAGAAGCGTGACTTTCCTGACTTTTGGCCGCGCACCGCTGTCCACATGAATGCCCGTCACTGCGAACATTGGGAACATTCGGAGGGTGCCGGGGCCGTCACGGGAGTGAATCCCGTGACGTCGGTCGGGTTCGGCTGCGCCGCCCCGCCGTCCGAATTTCGCCGTCTCTTCGCGCTGCTTCCCGATTGCTGCGCAATCGCTCACCTACGCTCGGCGGCTCAAGTCATAAAAAAGGCCGGCCTTTAATGGCCGACCAGCTCATCCTTGACCCGCAATTTTTCCTTCTTGAGCTCGTGAAGGCGGACATCGTCGGGGTGGGGGCGGGTTTCCTCTTCGTCGATGAGCGCCTCGAGCTGGGCATGCTGCTGTGCGAGGGCATCGACCTGGGTCTGATCCATCGGAGTCATTCCTTTCGTGGCTTGGACTGACAGCGGCCGAGTAAATCACGAATCGATGAATTTGTCTCGCCCCTTTGCAATCGCTTCGCCGCCCGCTTGGCGCGTGCCGTCGAGGCGGCGCGGATGACGCCGCCGCGCGCATCGGCTACAAGTGCCGGCATGAACGACGACGATCCGCGGCAGGTGGTCGAGCTGCTGAAGGCCGAGCATCGCCGGCTCGACGAGGAGATCGAGGCGCTGCGCCTGGCGGGCGCGGTCGACCAGCTCGAGATCGCGCGCCTCAAGAAGCGCAAATTGCTGCTCAAGGACGAAATCCAGCAGCTCAATGACCGCATCATCCCGGACATCATCGCGTGATCGCCCGGCGCCGGCGGCGTCCCGATTATGGACGCCGCGCCGATTCCCCCTTCCCGATCGGCGCGCGATGCGTTTCAACCGAAACAGGCCGATGAGATGATGGTGACATGACCGATTCGAACGACATGACTGAACCGCAGAGCCGGATCGCGCCGCGCCTGATCGACTCGCTCTACACCGAGTCGATGATCCTGGCGGACGAGGCGCGCGCGTATTTCGACGAGGAAGGGCGCGAGGAGCGCAGCGCCTTGCCGCCGTTCGTCCGGGTCGGCTTCGCCTGCGAATCCTTGAAGGTCACCACCCGGATCATGCACATCGTCGCCTGGCTGCTGACCCAGAAGGCGGTCGAGACCGGCGAGATCAAGGGCGCCGACGGCCGCCGGCCCGAACGGCGGCTGGGCAAGGCCAACGACAGCGACCCGGCCGTCGTCGAACAGCTGCCGGACAGCGCTCGGCGGCTGGTCAACGCCAGCGTCGACCTCTACGCGCGGGTCAAGCGGCTCGACGAGGGCCAGATGGCCGACGAGCCGGTCGCCAGCCCGGCGCGGGCGCTGATGGGCCGGCTCGAGCGCGACCTCATCTGGAATCGCGGCTGATCCAGTCCTAGGATCGCTTCATGCGGCCCTTTACCTTCTATCCCGGTCCAAGGCTGATGGCCGGCGAGGCGTTGCACGAGCGGCTGGCGGAGTTGCTGCCGGAGGGGCCGTGCCTGCTGGTCACCGACGCCGGCGTGCGCGGGCTGGGCCTGGCCGATCCCTTCTGTCAGGCGCTGGCGGAATCCGGACGGCCGGTGACCGTCTTCGATCGGGTCGAGGCCGACCCCTCGAAGGAAACCCTGCTGGCGGCGGTCCAATCCGGTCGCGAGGCGGATGCGGTCTCTGTCGTCGGCCTCGGCGGCGGCAGCCCGATGGATGTCGCCAAGCTCGCCGCTTACCTGCTCGGCTCGGGCGAGGCGCTCGACGACATCTGGGGCGTCGACATCGCCAAGGGAACTCGCCTGCCCCTGGTGCTGGTGCCGACCACGGCCGGCACCGGCTCGGAAGCGACGCCGATTGCGGTCATCACCTGCGAAGGCGGGGTCAAGCTGGCGGTCAACGCCCGGCCGCTGACCGCCGACTGGGCCTTGCTCGACCCCGCCTTGACCGTCGGCCTGCCGGCCCATGTCACCGCCGCCACCGGCATCGACGCCATCGTCCACGCGGTCGAGGCCTATACCTCGGCCCGGCTCAAGAACCCGCTGTCGGACGCGCTCGCCCGCGAAGCCTTGCGGCTGCTTAGCGGCAATCTGCTCGCGGCCTGCCGCGATCCGGGCAACCTCGAAGCGCGGTCGGCGATGCTGCTCGGGGCGCACCTTGCCGGAGTCGCCTTTTCCAACGCCCCGGTCGGCGGCGTCCATGCCTTGGCTTACCCGCTCGGCGGGCTGTTCCATCTGCCGCACGGTCTGACCAACGCTTTGATGCTGCGGCCGGTGCTCGAGCATAATGCCGAGGCGGCGCGCGAGCTATATGCCGAGCTGGCGCCGATCCTCGACCCGGCGTCCGAGCACCTTGGCACGCAAGCGCGCGCCCAAGGCTTCATCAACCAGGTCTGCCAGCTCGCCGCCGACACCGGCGTCAGCCTGCGTCTGCGCGATCATAATGTCGGCGCCGACGCGCTCGACCGGCTGGCGAGCGAGGCGATGAAGCAAACCCGCCTGCTGGTGAACAATCCCTGCCCGATCGAGGAGGCGGACGCTCGCCGGCTCTACGAGGCCGCCTGGTGAGCCGCGCCGCCCCGCGACCGCGCTCGGCCTATCGCGCCTGGCGGACCATCCCGACGCGCTGGGCCGACAATGATTCCTACGGCCACGTCAACAATGTCGTCTTTTATGCCTGGTTCGACACGGCGGTGAACGCCTGGCTGATCGAGGCCGGGCTGCTCGACATCGCGCGCGGCGATCCGATTGGCTTGGTCGCCGAGACCCGCTGCGCATATTTCACCGCGCTCGCCTTCCCGCAGCCGGTCGAGGTCGGCCTCGCCGTCGAGCGGCTGGGCACCAGCAGCGTCACCTATCGCCTGGGCGTCTTCGCCGAAGGGCAGGACAAAGCCGCCGCCGAGGGCGAGTTCACCCACGTCCATGTCGATCGTGTCAGCCGCAAGCCGACGGAGCTGCCCGACGGCTGGCGGGCGAAACTAGAAACTCTGCTCTAGGCGCAAAGCGCGGCCTTCGCCTCGGCATATTCGCGAGCGAGGCGGGCGACCAGCTCGCCGGCGGGCACCACCGCCTCGATGGCGCCGATGCCCTGGCCCGATCCCCAGATGTCGCGCCAGGCCTTGGCGCCGCTGGCCGATTCGAAGTTCATCGCATCGGCCCCGGGCGCAGCCAGATTGTCGGGATCTAGCCCGGCGGCGGCGATCGATGCCCGCAGATAATTGCCGGGGATGCCGGTGAACAAGGCCGAATTGACGATGTCGGCGGCGCCGCCGGCGACGATGCCCTGCTTATATTCGTCGCTGGCGCGGGCCTCGGGCGTGGCGATGAACGGCGACCCGATATAAGCGAGGTCGGCACCCATCGCCTGGGCAGCGAGCACCGCTCGGCCGGTGGCGATGGCGCCCGACAGGATCAAAGGCCCGGCGAACCATTTCCGGATTTCCTGGATCAGGGCGAACGGCGACCATTTCCCGGCATGGCCGCCGGCGCCGGCGGCGACGGCGATCAGGCCGTCGGCGCCCTTGTCGACCGCCTTGCGGGCGAAGCGGTCGTCGATGATGTCGTGCAGCGTGATCCCGCCCCAGCCGTGGACGGCGTGGTTCAATTCCTCGCGGGCGCCCAATGAGGTGATGACGATCGGCACCTGCCACTTGGCGCAAGTCGCCATGTCCGCTTCGAAGCGGTCGTTCGAGCGGTGGACGATCTGGTTGACCGCGAACGGCGCCGA
>DAIPLM010000253.1:0-1685 GCA_036769205.1 Sphingomicrobium sp. | reverse complement strand
TCGCGGCGGAGGATGTAACCCTGGCGCCGGGGCAGCGCCACGCCGTCGCCACCGGCTTCGCCATCGCCATTCCACCCGGGCATGAAGTCCAGGTGCGCCCGCGCTCCGGCCTGGCGCTCAAGCATGGCATCACCTGTTTGAACACGCCCGGCACCATCGACGAGGATTATCGGGGCGAGGTCAAAATCATCCTCGCCAATCTCGGCTCCGCTCCGTTCGCGGTGAAGCGCGGCGAGCGCATCGCGCAACTGGTGCCCGCAGTGGTGACTCGGGCCGAGTTCGCGGAGGTCGAGAGCCTCGATGCAACCCATCGCGGGGCCGGGGGCTTCGGCTCGACCGGGCAATGAGCCTCTCCGACGACGAGCTCGAACGCTATGCCCGGCACATCGTCCTGCCGCGGTTTGGCGGGGCGGGGCAGAATGCATTGAAGGCCGCCAGCATCGCCATCGTCGGTGCCGGCGGCATCGGCAGCGGCGCCATCCCGGCTTTGGCCGCCGCCGGCATCGGACGGCTGACGATCATCGACGATGATTTCGTCGACCGCTCCAATCTGCAGCGCCAGCCGATCTTCCGCGACGACCAGGTCGGCGGCGGGAAAGCGGCGCTCGCCACCGCCTTCGCCGTGGCCACCAACCCTTATGTCGAGGCCAGCCCTCGCGACCGCCGGATAGACCCCGCCAATGCCGCCGAGCTGCTTGGCGGCCACGACCTCGTCCTCGACGGCAGCGACAATTTCGCCACCCGGCTGGCGGTCAGCGACGCCTGCGTCGGCCTCGGCATTCCGTTGGTGTCGGCCGCCGCCGTCCAGTTCCAGGGGCAGGTCGGGCTGTTCCGCGGCCGGCCCTGCTTCCGCTGCTTCGTCGGCGATGCCTTCGACAATGACGATTGCGACAATTGCTCGGAGCTCGGCGTGCTCGGGGCATTGCCGCTGACCATTGGCGGCTTCGCGGCGCTGCTGGCAATTCGCGCCGTCAGCGGCATGGGGGACGATGCCGGCACCTTGCACTTGCTCGACGCCGATCGGCTCAGCTGGCGGGCGATTCCGCTGCCGGCCGATCCCGGTTGCCGGACGTGCGGAGCGCTTCCGCGATCCGGCTGACCAGTCGCGCCGCGACCGCCTCCTTGGTCGCCTCTTCCCATTCCTCCGAACCTTCGTTCGTCAACAGTCGCACCTGGTTGTGCGAACCGCCCATCACATCACGGGAAACATCGTTGGCGACGATCCAGTCGGCGCCCTTGGCCTCGCGCTTGGCGGCGGCGTTGGCGGCGAGGTCGTCGGTCTCGGCGGCGAAGCCGACCAGCAGCCTCGGCCGCAACGGATGCTTGGCGAGGCTCGCCAAAATGTCGGGGTTGGCTTCGAACTCGAGCCGCGGTGGGCCGTCGGCCTTCTTGAGCTTGGTTGGCGACCGCCGCACTTTCCAGTCGGCGACGGCGGCGACCAGGACGGCGGCATCGCACGGCAGCGCCGTTTCGACCGCCGCCGCCATCTGCTCGGCGGTCTCGACGTCGATGCGAGCAACGCCGCCGGGGGTGGGCAAAGTGACCGGGCCGGCGATCAAGGTCACCCGCGCCCCGGCCCGGGCGGCGGCGGCGGCGATGGCGAAGCCCTGACGGCCGCTGCTGCGGTTGCCGATGAAGCGCACCGGGTCGATCGGCTCGTGGGTCGGGCCGGCGGTGACAAGGAT
>DAIPLM010000119.1:0-5833 GCA_036769205.1 Sphingomicrobium sp. | reverse complement strand
CAGCCGGTCGAGCCGCTCGATCCGGGACAGGTCATCGCCGCGATAGAGGTGGCTGGCAGCAACATGGCGGAGCGAAGGCAAGGCCGCCTTCAACCGCGGCAGCTCGGCGGCGAAGGTGTCGAGGTCCTCGTCCGGCCAGGCGATGAAAGCAATGCCGTCCCGATGCGCGGCGACATCGTCGAGCGTGAGTTCGCACTCGCCCTTGCCGGCGCGCATTTTGCCAAAGCTCAAGAGTCGCGACAGCCGGCCATAGCCGTCGCGGTCGATCGGGTAGGCGAGCAGGCTGGGGGCATCGCACAAATCCAGCCGGCAGCCGATGAGCGGCCGCATGCCGGCGCCCTTGGCGGCGCTGTGCATCCGCACCACGCCCGCCAGGCTGTTGCGGTCGGCGACGCCGATCGCGTCCATGCCGAGGCCATGCGCGGCCATCACCAGCTCGATCGCGTCCGAGGCGCCGCGCAGGAATGAGAAGGGCGTCGTCACTCCCAGCTCGACGAACGGCGCCGGCGGGATCGGGCAAGCGCCCTCGAGCACCAGTTTCTTCCGGGAAAAGCCGCTATATTCGGGCATCAGCCGAACAGCCCGTGCAGAAACCAGTTAGGCGCGCCGCCGCGGCCGTCGCCGAAAAGCCCTTCGCGGAAAATCCAGTAGCGGCGGCCGGCCTCGTCCTCGACGCGGTAATAATCCCGCAGCCGCGCCGACGAGCGCTGGCGCCACCATTCGGGGGCAATCCGCTCCGGCCCTTCGACCCGGGCGATGTCATGCGCCACCCGCCGCCACACAAATCGCCGCGGCAGTCCTTCCGGGGTGGCATAAACGACGGCGATGGCTTCGGGATGGTCGAGGAGGTGGTGGGGCCGCTTCAGCCCCTCTCCCCTTGAGGGAGAGGGCAACTCGCCGAAGGCGAGCGGGGTGAGGGGTCGCAACGATCGACCCTTCACCCTCCCATCCCGCTTCGCGGGACGGGCCCCTCCCTCTCCCTCAAGGGGAGAGGGGCTAGAAGTCGAAACCGCGCTCACCCAGCCGCTCGCCCGCTCCGGCACATGACTTTCAACCGCCACTGGCCGCCGCACCCGCTCGGCCCCCAGCCTGACGCTCAGCCGGTCGATCAGCTTTGCCACCTCGCCGGCACCATCCGGCTTCTCGACCAGGCTGGTCTGCGCGGCGCCAAGCGGCTCGCACCAGCTGGCAGTCAAGGCGAAGGCGTCAAAGCCGAAGCCGGGATCGAGCGTCGCCGCTTTGTCCTTCAGCAAGCGGTGGAGATGGGCCGGGTCGCGGCTGGGGATGGCGGTGGCGACGCCGCTGCCGGCGATGCTGCCGTCGACCCGGTAACCGGCCAGATGCAGCCGCCGTGCGCCCAGCCGCCGCCGTTCCAATTGCCGCGCCAGCTCCGGCACCAGCCGTTCGAGCGCCTGGCCGGCGGCTTCGGGGTGGGTCGCTGGCTCGGCCAGCCGGGCCAGCGCCCGCGGCGGCGGCGCGTGCGGAGCGGCGGTCAGCGGTTCGTGCCGGCGCCCCAGCGCCCGGTCGAGGGCGTCGAGCGGATTGTCCGCCTCGCGGAACCGCCGCTGCAGGCTCTTGCGCGGTACTCCGTCCAGTTGGCCGATGGTCTTCAATCCGAGTCGTTCGAGGATCTGCACCGACCGCGCCTCGAGCCGCAACGCGGCAACGGGGAGGGAGAAGAGTACTGCTGGCAAATCCTCGTCCGTGACAGCGCCGGGTGCGTAGCGCGCCAGCGCCCAGGCCGCCGCCGCTGTCGGCGCGATGGCGATCCGCGCAGTTAGCCCAAGCCTGGCGAAACTGCGCTCGATGTCGGCGGCCAAAGCCTGCTCGCCGCCGAACAGATGGGCGACGCCGCTGACGTCGAGCCGCAGACCGTCCTCGCCATCGACCTCGACCAGGGGCGACCAGCGCCCGGCCCAACGCGCCAACCGCTTGAGCAAAGCCGCGTTGCCCGCCGGGTCGGCCGGCTCGGCGACCAGCCTGGGGTCGAGCGCGCGGGCGTCCGTCAGCCGCATGCCCGGCCGCGCCCCGCCGGCCGCCGCGGCCTCGGTGACGGCGTGGATCAATTGCCCGTGCGCCGCCTCGACAACCAAAGCGACCGATGCGTCAGGCGGCGCTGCGCTCGTTTTCCTCCAATGCTCGATCGCCACTTGGGGGAAGCAGACGGAAGCGATCCGCTTCATGAGCGACGCTCCAGCGCCCCGGCGCGAACCCGCGCGCACGGAACAATTCGGCGTCCCAAGCGGGCGAGCCCGGCGCTTTCGGATTGAAAAGATGGGCAAGCGACGGGCCGCTGGCGATCCGCCAGCGCATGCGCGCGCCGCTGAGGTTGGCGGTGCCGCCGAGGCGCGCCAGCCAGCAGGGCACGCCCGAGCGCTCCGCCGCCACCGCCAGCCGCCGGGTGGCGGTGAAGTCGAGGACCGCCGGGTCGCCCCGGATTTCGCCGATGACGGCGCTCAGCGATGCGCATCTGAGGCCCTCCTCCATCGCCCACAAGGCGTCGCGGGCGTCGCGCGCCTCGACATGGATGAGCTCCGCCAAGCCGAGCTCCGCCGGATGGACCCGCCCCGCCTCGACGATCGCCATCCGCTCCTGGACCCACAGTAAAGGCTTGGCCGCGTCGAGCTGAGGCAGCAGGAAACCGGCCCAGCCGCCATCGCGCGCGCTCGCCGTGAACAGCTCGCTAAGGGTTGGTTGGGGAGGCGCAGGCAGGCAAAAAGATTCACCCAACCCTGTGACGAGGGGATGTTTTCCAACCGCACGGCTGCCGCCGCCGGCGACCAGGGACAAGCCTCTTGCCACACGACTCACAATGTTTCTGTTCTTCTTTTGTTCTCAATTCCGCGAGTCCGCGGTGAGAGTCAAGCCGGCGACTCGGCTCAGCTCGTCGCGACCACGCGCGCGTCGGTCGCCGGGGTCGCCGCCGCCATCGGCGTCAGCTCCGGGGGCTTGCCTTCCATTTCGGTCAGGAAGATCCGGATTTCATGCACCACCCGGCTTAGCGCCGGGCGATAGACCGCAAAGCCCATATGGTTGGTGTCGATCTCGACCGCTTTGTCGACCTCGGTCGCCAGCCCGCGCGCGGCGCTCGGCGCGACGATGCCGTCGCGGCGCCCCCACAAGGCCAAGGTTGGCACCGGCGGCTTTTCGGCGTGCCGCTCGAACGGCGGCTTGTTGACGTCATGACCGGCAATCCGTTCATAGATGCCGCGGACGTTGGTGTTGGTCTTGAGGTCCCCCGAAAACGGCGAGGCCAGAGTGACGACGGCGCGTACCTTGTCGGGGCATTGATGCGCCAGCTGGCGGGCGAACATGCCGCCCAGGCTCCAGCCGACGACCAGCACCTTGCGTGGGTCGTCGAGCACCTTCAGCCGCTTGCACAGCAATTTGATGGTGTTCTTCTTGGCGCCCGTGTTGAGGCCCAGCAGCCATGGATGCGCCCGCCACCCGGCCCGCGCCAGCGCCCGGCGCAGCTCCATCGTCGTCCGGTCGGTGCCAAGGAAGCCGGGAATGACCAGCGCCGGCGGTCCGTCCTCGGGCCCGCGCGGGCCGAGTGGCCCGAGCCCCGACAGCAGGCGCGGCAAGTGCCAGGCGACTTCGCGCAGCCGCCCCCAGCCGGGCGGGGCGAGGTCGTCGGGATTGGCCTCGATCGGACCGACAGCAGCGGGGCCTTCGACCTTCATGCCCGGCAAACTGGGGTCTTTGCGCCCGCGGAACAAGAATCGCGGCGGGATCAGGGGTGCTTTTCCAGGAAGCTGTCGATTTCGCGCACCACCTGCCGCGTCGCCTTGCGCGAGACGCCGAACGCCATGTGACAGCAACTGATCTCGACCGATCCATCGCTTTCTTCCGCCAGCCCCCTGGCGGCGCGGATGGCGACGATGCCGTCCCTGGCCGACCAGATGGCCAAAGTCGGCACCGGCGGCTTGGCAAAGATGCGCTCAATCGGCGGCTCATCGACCGGATGGCCGGCGACCCATTCATAGAGCCGCCAGACATTGTTCCAGTGCGGATCGCCCGAAAAAGGCGAGCCGAGCGTCACGACCGCGCGGACCTTGTCGGGCATTGTCCGGGCCAACTCGCGGGCGAAGACGCCGCCCAGACTCCAGCCGACGACCAGGATTGGGCGCCCGTCCCAGATCGCGTCCAACTGCTTTTTCAACCGCTCGATGACCTCCTCGGTGGCGCCCAGGTTCCACCCCATTCCCCACGGGTGCACCCGCCACCCGGCCTCGCCCAATGCCCGCCGAAGCTCCATCGTCGTGCGGTCGTTGGCGATGAAGCCGGGAATGACCAGGGCCGGCGGTCCGTCCTCGGGACCGCGCGCGTCCAGATGGCCGAAACCATAGGCCAGGCGCGGGAGCAAATACGCGGCCTCGGCCAGTCGCCGCCAGCCGGGCGGCGGCCGGGTTTCATCCCTCACAGGAATTCGTCGCCCCCCATTGCCCCGCGAAGGGCGTCCGGCAGCCGTACCCGGCCGTCCTCCGTCTGGTGGTTCTCCAATAGCGGCACCAGGATTCGCGGGGAGGCCAAAGCGGTGTTGTTGAGCGTGTGGGCAAAGCGAACCTTGCCGTCCGGGTCGCGGTAGCGGATGTTCGCCCGACGCGCCTGCCAGTCGTGCAAAGTCGAGCAGCTGTGCGTCTCGCGATACTTGCCAAGGCTCGGCACCCAGCTCTCGATGTCGTTCATCCGGAACTTGCCGAGCCCCATGTCGCCGGTCGAAGTCTCGATCACCTGGTAGGGGATTTTCAGCGCCTGGAGCAGGTCCTCGGCCTGTCCCAGCAGCCGCGCGTGCCACTCGGCCGACCAAACCTCGTCAGCCGCGCAGATCACATATTGCTCGACTTTCAAAAACTGATGGACGCGCAGCAGCCCGCGCACGTCCTTGCCGGCGCTCCCCGCCTCGCGGCGGAAGCAGGGCGAGTAGCCGGCATAGAGCAA
This sequence comes from Sphingomicrobium sp., assembly GCA_036769205.1. Classification (GTDB taxonomy): domain Bacteria; phylum Pseudomonadota; class Alphaproteobacteria; order Sphingomonadales; family Sphingomonadaceae; genus Sphingomicrobium. The sequence goes on along the minus strand of DAIPLM010000119.1, from coordinate 892 downwards.
TGGCAATTTGTCATGCTCGATGATCTCGCCCGAATGGAGCGAAGTCAGCGCCACTTCGGCGGTGCCCGCCAGCCACAGATCGTCATTGGGCAGCTCATAAGTTTCTTCCTTATGGCCGGGGAACTGGCCCTGGTTGAGGAAGGCCTGCTCGCGGGCGATGGCCGGCACCGTAATTGCCGTGAAGCCGGCGCCGGCGAGGCGCTGCAGCGCCCAGTTCATCAGCGCGCCTTCGAGCAGAGCCAACCGGCCCTTGAGGCAATAGGTGCGACTGCCCGAGACCTGGACGATCCGGCTCAGGTCGGCCCAGTCATTCCTTTCGATCAACGCGACGTGGTCGAGCGGCTCGAACGCAAATTTCGGCGGCGCGCCTTCGGTGCGAATGACCGTATTGAAGCTTTCGTCCGGCCCGACCGGCGCCCCCTCCCAAGGGATGCCGGGGATCTTCAGCATCAATGCTTTGAGTGCTGTCTCCTTGTCCTCCAGTTCGCCTTCCATCTCGCCAGCGCGGGTGCCCGCTTCCTTCGCTTTCCGGCCGAGCTCGGCTCTATCCGCGGGCGCCGCCTTGGGGAAAGAGGCGCTGATGGCATTGCGCTCGGCGCGCAGGGCCTCGATTTCCGTCTTGAGAGCGCGAACCTCGCCGTCGAGCGACAGCAAGTAATCGAGGTCAAGGTCGACCCCTTTGTCACGAATGGCGCGTTCGACCGTCTCTCGGTTCGACCTGATGAAATCCATGGCCAACATGGGCTCGGCGATGCGCGAATTGCGCGGCAGAGGCAAGTTGCCTAACGGCCCTTATGCCCTCAGGACTGATCGCCCTCCTCGACGACGTCGCCACCATCGCCAAACTCGCCGCCGCCTCGCTCGACGATGTCGCCGGCGCGGCGGGCAAGGC
>DAIPLM010000118.1:0-5860 GCA_036769205.1 Sphingomicrobium sp. | reverse complement strand
GAATATCTCCACGAGGCGGGCTTGAAGGTCCGCTACATGCACAGCGACGTCGAGACGCTGGAGCGCATCGAGCTGATCCGCGACCTCAGGCTCGGGGTCTATGACGTGCTGGTTGGCATCAATTTGCTGCGCGAGGGGCTCGACATCCCCGAATGCGGGCTGGTCGCCATCCTCGACGCCGACAAGGAGGGCTTCCTGCGCTCGGAGACCTCGCTGATCCAGACCATCGGCCGGGCCGCGCGCAACATTGACGGGCGGGTCATCCTTTACGCCGACACCATCACCGGCTCGATCGAGCGGGCGCTGAACGAGACCAACCGCCGGCGCGAGAAGCAGGTCGCCTACAACGAGGCGCATGGCATCACCCCGGCGTCGATCAAGAGCCACATCAACGACATCATGAGCGACGTGACGATGCGCGACGGCGTCCTGGTCGAGACCGGTGACGACGAGCGGCCGCACCTCGTCGGCCATAATCTGAAGGCCTATCTCGGCGACCTCGAGCAGCGCATGCGCACCGCCGCCGCTGACCTCGAGTTCGAGGAAGCCGCCCGCCTGCGCGACGAAATCCGGCGGCTGGAAGAGGACGACCTCGGCATCCCCCATCCCCAACGCGTGGCGCCGCGGCCCATGGGCAATGCCAGCGAGGGCAAGCCGGGGACGCGGAAGCTCAAATATGGAAAGACCGGGCGGACGCGGTTCGGGGGGCGGCGGTAGACTTTCTTTCAATCGCCGGAACGCCGGGTTCAGCCCCGCGCAACTCAAACTCGTGCAATGAGTTAGGCCTTTCACATCCACTCGGGAAGGCGCCGCGAACGCGGCGCTATATTTATGCACAAGAAGCTCAGCCTGATCCTTGGCGCCTTCGCGCTGCTGGCGACCTCGCCGCTGCCGGCGCAGCCGCGCGGCGACGAGCCGGTCGCGGTGCCGCGCTCGATCAAGCAGGGAATCGACTTCGTCTATGTCGACCCCGAACTGTCGACCGTCGCCCGCAAGCGGCAGCGGCCGCAGAACTGGCTGGCGCGATTGTTCGATTTCGGCTCGGCCAACCGCCGCAACGCCCCCAATCCCCTGTTCATCGAGCTGGCGCGCGGGCTGCAGCAATATGAAGCGAGCTGGGGGCGGCTGCCGCAGGTCAAGGTGCCAGCCGGCCCGGCGCTGAAGCGCGGCTCGACCGGCAAGCGCGTGGCTCTGCTGCGCACCCGGCTCGGCCTGCCGGCGGCCGGCGGATTCGACGCGCGCGTGGACGCCGCCGTCCGCGCCTATCAGGAAGTACATGGGTTGGGCACGCCCGACGGCATCGCCGGCAAGGGCACCCTGGCCTCGCTCAATCGCGGCGCCACTTATTACGAGCGGCGAATCGCCATCAACATGGAGCGCGCCTATCGCCTGCCGCAGACGAGCACCTTCGACCGCTATGTCGTCGTCGATTCAGGGTCGGCCGAAACCTTCCTGTTCGACCGCGACCGGATCGTCGACCGGATGCGGGTGGTGGTCGGCACCGCCAAGACCAAGACGCCGATGATGGCGGTGCTGATGCGCAACGCCAAAGCCAATCCCTATTGGAACGTGCCGCCCGAGCTGGTGCGGTCGCTGACCGCCAAAAGGATCGGCGAGCAGGGCCTCTCCTATCTGAAGGACTTCCACTACGAAGTGCTGCGCGACTGGTCGGTCGACGCGCCGATCATCGATCCCAAGACGGTCAACTGGAAAGCCATTGCCAGCGGCAAGCAGCAGCCGACGATCCGCGTTCGTCAGCTGCCGGGCCCGTGGAATTCCATGCGCAACATGAAGTTCGAGGTGCGCAACGATTTCGGCATCTATCTGCACGACACCCCACACCCGGAATTGTTCGCGCAAGCCGATCGCCATCTAAGCAACGGCTGCGTCCGGCTGGAGGACTATCGCCGCTTCGCCAGCTGGGTGTTTGGCCGGGTGCCGGAGCCGAGCGGCCCGCGCGAAGAGGTGCTGCATTTGCCCAAGCCAGTGCCGGTCTACATGACCTATCTGACGGTGGCGGCGCGCGGCAACGGCATCGTCTTCCGCCCCGATCCCTATGGCTTCGACGCGCTGGCCATGCCGCAAATGTTCGGCTCGGATCGGATCGCCTCCGCCACCTAGCCGGCGAGCGCGATCGCCCGTTCGTCGAGGAGACTCTTGCCTTCCGCTCCGCGCGCCGCTTGGATGCGCGCGAGGATTTGGGGGAGGGTTCAATGAGATTTGCCACAACCGCCGCGTTGGCGTTGGTCCTGGCGGCGCCGGCAATGGCGCAGGACAAGAATCCGGCGCCCACGGCCAAGCCGGAAGCGGCGGCCAGCGAGCCGGCCAAGCCCGATTTGACGGCGATCGCGCAAAAGCACGTGACGCGCCTTAAGGGCAATTTCGGCGGCCAGCGCATGAACTATGCCGCGACCATTGCCGAGACTATCATCAAGGCCGAGGACGGCACGCCAAAGGCGGCGATCGTCACCACATCCTACGTCAAGGAGCCGCGCGACCCGAACCGGCCGGTGACCTTCCTGTTCAACGGCGGCCCCGGCTCGGGCTCGGTGTGGCTGCAGATGGGGGCGTTCGGGCCGAAGCGGGTCGCCATCCCTTCCGACGCGCGCGACGACGGGGCGCCGCCTTACCCGCTCCTCGACAATCCCGACAGCCTGCTCGACGTCACCGACCTGGTCTTCATCGATCCGCCGGGAACCGGTTTCTCGCATCTGATCGGCAAGACCGAGGGCAAGGAATTCTACGGCATCACCGCCGACGCCAAGGCGGTCGCCGAGGTCATCCGCCGCTGGCTCGGCGACAATGGCCGCTGGAACAGCCCCAAGTTCCTCGGCGGCGAAAGCTATGGCACCAGCCGCTCGGCGGCGGTGGTCAACCAATTGGAAGGCTCGACCTACAACGACGTCGGCTTGAACGGCGTCATCCTCATCTCGACCATCCTCGATTTCGCCGCGGGCGCCGACACCCAGGGCAATGAATTGAGCTACATCACCAATCTGCCGTCGATGGCGGCGGTTGCGCTGTATCACGGCAAGGCCAGCGCGCCGTCGGTCGAGCAGTTCGTCGAGGAAGCGCGGCAATGGGCCATCGGGCCTTATGCCTCAGCCTTGCTCAAGGGACAGAAGCTGAGCCCGGAGGAGCGCGCCATCACCCGCCGCCAGCTCGCCCGTTTCACCGGGCTCAGCGAGACCTATCTCGAGGAAGCCGACCTGCGGGTGTCGCCCGACCGCTTCTACAAGGAATTGCTGCGCGACCGCGGGCTGACCGTCGGCCGGCTCGATTCGCGCTACACCGGCAAGGATTATGACAGCGCCGGCGAATATCCGGACAACGACCCCAGCTTCTACGGCATTGATGCCGGCTACACCGCCGCCATCAACAGCTGGGCGCGCGGCACCCTGGGCTTCGTCACCGACCGCGAATATCAGTCAATCGGCAACATCGGCCGTGAATGGGACTGGAAGATTGAGGGCGGAAGAGATTCCAACGCCTACCTCAATTTGACGCCTTACCTGGGCACCGCGCTGCGCGAGAACTCAGGGCTGCGGATCTTCGTCGGCCAGGGCTATTATGATTTCGCGACGCCCTTCTTCGCCGCCGAATATGCACTGTCGCGAAGCGGCATCCCGCAGGACCGGGTCGAGTTCCATTATTACCACGCCGGCCACATGATGTACGTCCGCGACGAGGACCGGATGAAGCTGACCCGCGACGTCCGCGAGTTCATTCGCAGCCGCTAGCCGGTGACGCTCAGCCGGCCTTCCGCTGCGTCCCTAGCCCAACCACCATCTGGTTGGCGCGCTCGTAGCTTAGCGGGCGGCCGAACAAATAGCCCTGGATGGTGTCGCAGCCGAGGTCGCGCATGCGCTCGAAATCCTCGGCGGTCTCGACGCCCTCGGCGGTGACGCTCATCCGGAAGCTCTTGGCGAGCTGGACGATCGACTGGATGATGGCGACGTTCTCGGGCCGGGTGCCGGCCTCGCGGACGAAGCTGCCGTCGATCTTCAATTTGTGGAACACGGCCTTGTTGAGATAGCCGATCGACGAGTAGCCGGTGCCGAAATCGTCGAGCGCGATGCCGACGCCGAGCGCGCGCAGGCGCTTCAGCACGTCCAGGGTGGCGTTGCTGTCACCGAGGAATACGCCTTCTGTAACTTCCAGCTCGAGCCGGTTGCCGGGCAATTTGTAACGGGCCAGCGCCTGGCTGACGACATTGGGCAGGGCCGGCAGGACGATTTGCTTGGGGCTGATGTTGATGGCCACCGTGATCGGCTCCGGCCAAGTGGCGGCGGCGCGGCAGGCCTCCTCGATCACCCATTCGCCGATGACCCCCATCAGGCCGGTTTCCTCGGCGACCGGGATGAACACCGGCGGCGGCACGTTGCCGCGCTGCGGGTGGTTCCAGCGGATCAAAGCCTCGAACCCGACCAGCTTCTGGGTTTTGGCATTGACCAAAGGCTGGAAGGCGAGGTGGAACTGCTTGCCGGTGATCGCCTGGCGCAGGTCGGCCTCCAGCCGCACCCGGTCGTCCTGTTCCGACTGCAGCTCCGACGAGAAATAGCGGGCGACTCCGCGGCCGGCATCCTTGGCTTGGTAGAGCGCCAGATCGGCCTTGAGGATCAGGTCGTCGACCGTGGCGCCGTCGATCGGGCCGAAGGCGCAGCCGATGGAAACGCCGATGCGGATCTCGGTGCCGTCGATCATGTACGGCTCGGCGACCGACTTGATGATCGAATCGGCGAGCATCTCGACTCGCTTGCGGCTCTGGGCGTCGCCGATGACGATGGCGAACTCGTCGCCGCCCATGCGCCCGACATGGCCATCCGGGCCGACCTGGGCGCACAGCCTTTTGGCGACGGACTGCAGCACGGCATCGCCCTTGGGGTGGCCGAAGGTGTCGTTGACTGGCTTGAACCCGTCGAGGTCGAGGAACATGATGGCGCACGGCACATTGCCGGCCGTGGCGGCGCGCAACGCCTCGCCGAGCAACTGGCGGACGCGGCCGCGGTTGGGCAGGCCGGACAGCACGTCCATGTTGGCGAGGTGGGTCAGCCGCTCCTGCGTCTGGCGGATTTCGGTGATGTCGGAGCCGACCCCGCGAAAGCCCTCGAAGCGGCCGGCAGTGTCGATGATCGGGTCGCCGGCGATCGAAATCCAGCGCGCTCCGCGCGGCGTGTTCAATTCCATGTCGAGCGCGGTGAAGGCCTGCTTTTCGAGCAGCAGCCGGCCGAGCTCGGCATGACCGCCGAGCAACGAGGGCAAGGAATGGCCGATGAGGGCGCTGGCCGGGCGGCCGAGCAAGGCGGTCATGCGCGAGGAGATGTAGCTGACCCGGTTTTCGGCATCGACCTGCCACAGCCAGCCGACGCCGCGATGCTCATATTCCTGCAGCAGCAGCGAAGCGCTTTCGCTCGCCGAGCCCATGTCGGCGTTGGTTTTGAGCTGGCGGAACGCCCAGCGAGCGACGGTGAACACGCCGAAGATGGCGACCCCCAACGTGAACAGCATGTCGAGCATGTGCAGGAAGGGCACCGTCTTGCGGGCGAGGAACAGCACGAAACACAAGGCCCCGGTAAAGCTCGCCAGCCAGGCGTTGACGCAGGCCGGCACCACCACCAGCCCGAGTGCGGCGACCCCGACCGCCGAGATCAGGGACGCGGTGATGATTTGGCTGCCCGGGTCGAGCGATGGGAAGACGTAGAGCGGCAGGCTGAGCCACAGCATGGCGCGGGCGACGACGTCGCCCAGCAGCAGCCAATCGGGGACAGCGCGCCCCGAGCGGCCGACATGGGTCACGGCATGCATCCGGGCCATGTGCATGGCGCCGAAATTGGCCAGCGCCACCGGGATGACCCAGGCG
>DAIPLM010000117.1:0-5885 GCA_036769205.1 Sphingomicrobium sp. | reverse complement strand
TGAAGATGGAAAATATCCTCCGCGCCGAAAAGGCCGCCAAGGTCAAGGCGACGCCGGTCAAGGCCGGCGAAAGCGTCGCCGTCGATCAGGTGATCATGGAGTTCGAATGAGTACGCTCTGCCGGGGGCAGACCGCGCGCAATTCGATCATCAACGGTTTCGCAGCTCCACCCGCCTGAGTTTCCCCGTCGCCGTCTTCGGCAACACCTCCACAAACTCAATTTCTCGCGGATATTTGTAGGGCGCAATCGTTTCCTTCACAAAATCTTTGAGCTTCTGCACGAGTTCGTCGCTCGGCTCGGCGAAACCGGCGAGGACGACGAACGCCTTCACTTTCTGGCCGCGCTCCGGACAGGGCACGCCGATCACCGCGCATTCGGCAACGGCGGGGTGAGCGAGCAGCGCATTCTCCACTTCCGGCGCGCCGATATTGTAGCCCGAGCTGACGATCATGTCGTCGCTGCGAGCGAGATACCAGTAATAGCCGTCGGCGTCGCGGCGGTATGTGTCGCCGGTGACGTTCCAGCCGTGGGTGACGTAGTCGCGCTGGCGGGGGTCATCGAGGTAGCGGCAGCCGGTCGGGCCCTTGACAGCAAGCCGGCCGGTGCCCTCGGCCATCGGCTGGCCATTGTCGTCGAGCACGGTCGCCTCATAGCCCGGCACGGAGCGGCCGGTTGAGCCCGGGCGGATCGTATCGCCGCTTTCGGAGATGAAGATGTGCATCATCTCGGTCGAGCCGATGCCGTCGACAATGGCGATGCCGGTGCGGTCCTTCCACGCTCGCCAGACGGCTTCCGGCAAATGCTCGCCGGCGGAGAGGCAGGTGCGCAGTGTCTTCAGCGCATCCTCCAGCGGGGGCTGCGAGAGCATCGCCTTATAGGCCGTCGGCGCGGTGGCGAGGTGGGTGACTCCGAACCGGGCGATGGCTTCGAGCATCGCCGGCGGGCTTGGCTGCTCGATGGTCGCGGTGGCGGCGCCGAAGCGGAGCGGGAACAGCAATGTCGCGCCGAGGCCGAAGGTGAAGGCGATCGGGGCGCTGGTCATGGCGACATCGCCGGGACCCATGCGAAAATGCGCCTTCGCGAACGTGTCGCACGGCGCGAGGATATCGCGGTGGAAATGGACGCAGCCCTTGGGCACACCGGTGGTGCCGCTGGTGAAGGCGATCAGCGCAGGATCGTCCTGGGCGGTGTCGACTGCCGGCAGCGGGTCGAGCGACACGGTGCGAATCTCCAGCTCGCCCCGGCCATAATCGCCGTCATATTTGACTGCGGATTTGACGAAATGGGTCTGGTCGGCGGCCTCGCGGAAGTCACCGATGAAGCGGCTGTCGATGATGGCGTGGCTGATTTGCGCGCGCTCGATCACGGTCGCGATCTCACCTGGACGCAATAGTGGCATGGTCGCGACGACCACGCCGCCGGCCTTGAGCACGCCGAGCCAGGCGGCGAACAAAGTGTAGCCGTTGGGCCCGCGCAGCAGCACGCGATTGCCGGGAACGAGACCCTCCTCCTCGACGAGCAAGCGGGCGATGCGGCCGCTGAAGGCATCGAGCTCGGCATAGGTCCAGCGGCCATGCTCGTTGATCACCGCCAACGCGTCCGGGGCGCCGCCCTTCAGCAACTCCGCCGCCGCGTTCAGCCGCTTGGGATAGTCGAGCAGCAGGAACTCCGGCTGCCGCGCCATCGGCGGCAAAAGGTCGCGGACGAAGGTGTCGACGATCATTCGGGAACGACGGCGGTCGCCTCGATCTCGACCAGCGCCGCGCTGTTGACCAGGCCCTTGACCTCGACCAGCGCGATCGCCGGGAAATGTGAGCCCATGATCGCCTTCCAGATCGGCGCGAGGTCGTCGCGGCGGGAGAGATAGTCGGCGCGGTCGGTGACGTAGATGGTCAAGCGAACGATATGTTCGACGCCCGCCCCGTCCTCACCGATGATCGTCAGAATGTTGCGCAGCGCCTGGCCGAACTGCTGTTCGAGCCGGTGCGAGGGGATCATGCCCTGCTCGTCGGTGCCGATGATGCCGGCGGTGAAGATCATCCGGCCGTTGGCGGAAATGCCGTTCGCATAGCCGCTCGGCCGCGGCCAGCCGGCGGGCTGCAGGATCTTCATGCGCGATGCTCCTTCAGCAAGTCGCGGGCAATGATCTGGCGCTGCACCTCGGATGCGCCTTCGTAAATGCGCAGCGCCCGGATTTCGCGGTAAAGCTCCTCGACCTTGGCGCCCTTGGTCACGCCGAGGCCGCCATGCAGCTGCACCGCCGCGTCGATCACTTGCTGGGCGGTCTCGGTGGCGTGGAGCTTGGCCATGGCGGCGACGCGGCGGGTGTCGTGGTTGCCCTGGTCCTGGGCCCAGGCGGCGCGGGCGACGAGCAAGGCCGAGGCGTCGATGCCGGTCGCCATATCGGCAAGACTCGCCTGCGTCACCGCATTGTCGGCGAGCGTGCCGCCGCCGAGGCGGCGTGCCGCGGCGAACGGGAGCGCTTCGTCGAGGGCCCGGCGGGCAAAGCCGAGCGCGGCGCCGGCGACCGTCACCCGGAAGCGGTTCAAGGTCCGCATGGCGATGGCGAACCCCTCGCCGGGTTCGCCGATCAGCTCGGCCTGGACGCCCTCGAACTTTAGGCGCGCCAGCGGGTGCGGGGCGATCACCTCGATGCGCTCGGCGACGGTCAGGCCGGGGGCGCCGCCACGGACCAGAAAAGCGGAAATGCCCTTGGCACCGGGCTCGCCGGTGCGGGCGAACACGGTCAGCACGTCGGCGATGGTGCCGTTGGAGATGTAAGTTTTCTCGCCGTCGAGTAACCAGTGATCGCCATTCGGCTTGGCCGCCATCGCGATGTTGGCGGCATCGGATCCGCATTTGGGCTCGGTCAGCGCGAAGGCGGCGATGGCCTCACCCTCGGCGACGCGTGGACCCCATTCGGCTTTCTGTTCGGCGCTGCCCGAATCGACGATCGGGCCGAGGCCGAGCCCCTGCATGGCGAAGGCGAAATCGGCGAGGCCGCTGTGCCGGGCGAGGCGCTCGCGGATCAAAGCCAGGCTGCGCATCTGGTAGCCGATGGCGTGGAACGGGTTGACCAGGCGTAGCAGCGGCGAGGCGCCGAGCGAGCGCACCAGCGCGCGGCAGGTCGAATCGACGTCGGCCTCATGGCTGGCGGGATTGGCTGCGCACCACGCATCGGCCCAACCGACCACCTCGCGGTGGTAGGCCTCGAAGAACGGCCACTCGAGGACTCGGCTGGCCGCTTCAGTCACCCTTGAACTCCGGCGTCCTTTTGGCGGCGAAGGCTTCGTAGGCGCGGTGGAAATCCTTGGTCGTCATGCATTGCGCCTGGGCCTCGGCTTCCAGGTCGAGCGCTTGCTCGATGGTCGCCGCCCATTCCTCGTCCAATTGCTGCTTGGTGATGAAATGCGCCTGGATCGGGCCGTCGGCGAGCTGGCGGGCAAGCGCTTGCGCCTCCGCGTGAACGTCGTTTGCGACGCGGCTGAAGAAGCCCCATCGCTCCCCCTCATCTGCGCTCATCGCGCGGCCGGTGAACAGCAATTCGGCGGCGCGGCCATGACCGATGATGCGCGGCAAGATGGCGCAGGCCCCCATGTCGGCTCCGCTGAGGCCGACGCGGATGAACAGGAAGGCGGTCTTGGCATCCGGCGCGGCCAGCCGCAGGTCGCTGGCCATGGCCAGGATCGCGCCGGCGCCGGCGCAGGTGCCGTCGACGGCGGCGACGATCGGCTGCGGGCAGGCGCGCATGGCCTGGACCAGGTCGCCGGTCATGCGGGTGAACTCGCGCAGCCCGTCCAAGTCCATTCTGGTCAGCGGGCCGATGATCTCATGGACATCGCCGCCCGAGCAGAAATTGCCGCCGGCCCCGGCCAGCACGACGACGCGGACCTCGGGCGTCGAGCACAGCCCGCGGAACAAGTCGCGCAGCTCGGCATAGCTGTCGAAGGTCAGCGGGTTCTTGCGCTCCGGCCGGTCGAGGGTGATGGTGCCGACGCCCTCGGCGAAGGCCCAGCGGAAATGCGTGGTTTCGAGGGTTTGCGGATCGAGGCTCATGCGGTGGTGCCTCCGTCGATCGGGATGGCGGCGCCATTGATGTCGCGGCTCTGCGGCAGGCACAGGGTCAGGATCATGGTCGCCACGGCATCGGGATGCACCAGCCGGCCGTGCTTGTTCATCCCCTCGATGGCGCGGCGCGACTCCGCTTCGTCGCGGCTGGAAACCCGGGCGATCCGGGCGATCGTCTCATCGACCATCGGCGTGTCGACGAAGCTCGGGCAGACGGCGTTGACGGTCATGGTCGACCTGGCGAATTCCTCGGCGAGGCTGCGCATCAGACCGACCATCCCATGCTTCGAAGCGGCATAGGGCGCGGCATAAGGCGCGCCCTTGAGGCCGGCAACCGAGGCGACGAACACCATCCGGCTGTCCGCCTGGCCGAGCAGGTCGGCCAGCGCTGCCTGCGCGCAATCGAACGCCGACGTCAGGTTGGTGGCGATGATCCGGTCCCAGCTGTCGCGCGTCGTGCGGGCGAAGGGGGCGCTGTCGCCGATGCCGGCATTGACGACCAGCAAGGCGATTGGGCCACTGGCGGCGCGAGCAGCGGCGAAGCCGCGGGCGATGGCTTCGCGGTCGGTGACGTCGCATTGGATGGCGGCCCCGTCGACCATGGCGGCGGTGCGCTCGAGCGGCTCCAGGCGTCGGCCGAGCACGGAGATTTTCGCACCGGCGGCGTGGAGGTGCGCGGCGGTGGCGGCGCCGATGCCGGTGCCGCCGCCGGTGATCAGCGCATGCCGGCCCGCGAGCCAATCATTTTCCGCCATGCATTCCCCTTGTCGGCAAAGCATTGGCCGAACGCCCGCGGCGTGGCAAGGCGACCCGCATGAAGCTTGCCATCCTGGAAACCGGGCGTCCGCCCGGCGATCTCGCGGAACAGTTCGGCGATTATCCGGCGATGGTCCGCGCCATGCTCGGCGACGGATTCGAGATCGAGACGTTCGACGTCGCGTCCGGAGCATTGCCGCGATCACCGGCCGATCATGCGGCCTATCTGATCACCGGCTCGCCGGCCGGCGTTTATGACCCGCTGCCGTGGATCGCGCCGCTGTCGGAATTCATCCGCTCGGCAAGCGCCAGCAAGATGGTCGGCATCTGCTTCGGCCACCAGATCATGGCCGAGGCGCTTGGCGGCCGGGTCGAGAAATCCGCCAATGGCTGGGGCACCGGGCTGCAGCATTACGCGATTGACCGTGTCGAGCCGTGGATGGAGCCCGTAGCCTCGATCGCCGTCCCGGCGTCGCACCAGGACCAAATTATGGTCCAGCCGCCCAACACCAAGCTCGTCGCCTCGTCCCCATTCACACCGTTCGCGGCACTGGCCTGGACCCATCGGCCGGCGATTTCATTTCAGTTCCACCCCGAGTTCACGCCCGCCTACGCCAAGGCGCTGATCGCCTTTCGCCGTGACTCGCTGCCCGAACCGGATGCGGCGATGGCGTCGCTCGACGCGCCCAACGACCGCGCGCGCGTGGCTGATTGGATCCGTCGATTCCTGAAAACTATGCCGGAGCAGCAACCATGAAGACCCGCGCCGCCGTCGCCTTTGCCGCCAAGCAACCGCTGGAGGTGGTCGAACTCGACCTCGACGGGCCGAAGGCCGGCGAAGTGCTGGTCGAGATCATGGCAACCGGCATCTGTCACACCGACGCCTACACGCTCGATGGCCTCGACAGCGAGGGGCTGTTCCCGTCCATCCTCGGCCATGAAGGCGCGGGTGTCGTCCGCGAAATCGGCGCCGGCGTGACCTCGGTCAAGCTTGGCGACCATGTCATCCCCTTGTACACGCCCGAATGCCGCCAGTGTAAGTCGTGCCTCAGCGGCAAGA
>DAIPLM010000252.1:0-1716 GCA_036769205.1 Sphingomicrobium sp. | reverse complement strand
AAGGGTCCGGGCGGCGGCCCGCCGAGCTATACATCCGTGTTCGCCAAGGCGCTCGGCGACGAGATGGCGCGCGACGAGAAAGTCGTCGCCATCACGGCCGCCATGCCGTCGGGCACTGGGCTCGACAAGGTCGCCGAGCGCTTCCCCGAGCGGATGTTCGACGTCGGCATCGCCGAGCAGCATGCGGTGACCTTCGCCGCCGGTCTCGCCGCCCAGGGCTACAAGCCGTTCGCGACCATCTACTCGACCTTCCTCCAGCGCGCCTATGACCAGGTCGTCCACGACGTCGCCATCCAGAATCTGCCGGTGCGCTTCGCCATGGACCGCGCCGGGCTGGTCGGCGCCGATGGGGCGACTCACGCCGGCGCCTTCGACCTCGCGTATTTGTGCACCCTGCCCAATTTCACGGTGATGGCGGCGGCCGACGAGGCCGAATTGTGCCACATGGTTCACACCATGGCGCTGCACGACAGCGGGCCGATCGCGGTCCGCTATCCGCGCGGCGAGGGCGTCGGCCTGGCGTTGCCGGAGCAGCCGCAAGCGCTCGAAATCGGCAAGGGGCGGATGATCCGCGAGGGCAAGAAGGTGGCGATCCTGTCGCTCGGCACACGGCTGGCCGAGGCCGAGAAGGCCGCCGACCAATTGGACGCCATGGGCCTGTCGGCCAGCGTCGCCGACCTCCGCTTCGCCAAGCCGCTCGACGAGGCGTTGATCCGCAAGCTGCTGACCACCCACGAAGTGGCGGTGACCATCGAGGAAGCGTCGATCGGCGGCCTCGGCGCCCATGTCCTGACCCTGGCCAGCGACGAGGGCCTGACCGACGCCGGATTGAAGCTGCGCACCATGCGCTTGCCTGATCGCTTCCAGGAGCACGACAAGCCCGACAAGCAATATGCCGACGCCGGGCTCGACGCCGCCGCCATCGTCGCTACCGTGCTCAAGTCCCTCCGCGTCAACAGCGCCGGAGTAGAGGAGGCTCGGGCTTAATCCTCGAGACCGAGGTGCGCGGCAAGTTCCCGCCTGACGGCGACAATCTCTGCTGCCAGCAGTCGTCCGAGCGGTTCTGCCGACACCGCCTCCAGCGTGGCCAGTTTGGCGGTGCGCACGATTGAAGGAATGGGAAGGCCAGCCGTGCGGTGATCTTCAACCAAAACGTCGCCAGGCCACCGTTTCCGTTGCGCATTCGTGATCATTGCCACCCATATCAGCAGGCCGTCGGGCCCAATCGGTTCGTGCGTGACGACCAAGGCAGGGCGGTAGCGCCGAACGTTGGTTTCGACATGAGGAAAAAGTACGCGAACGACGTCGCCCGATTTAAAGCGCGTCATATGCTGAATCGAGATCGTCCGACCATTCGGTGAAGCTCGCGAAAGGCTTATCGAACGGGTCGCCGGCACGCCTGAGAATGACGCGGTCACCTTCAATTTCATAGGCGATCTCGTCCCCCGCCTTGATGCCCAGGGCAAGCCGGACGGCTCGCGGAATGGTTGTTTGCGCTTTGGCGGTGATGCGTCCGATAATCATGCAAGAAATGTAAGGAATTTCCTTTCAAATGACAAGTCAGTGACCAAGGTCCGCGCCGATCAGTTGGTTGTCGCCCGTGGGCTCGCGGAAAGCCGCACTCGGGCGCAGGCGTTGATCATGGCGGGCGCGGTGTTCAGCGGCGAGCGGAAGATCGTCAAGTCCGGCGACATGCTGGCCGAAGATGCGGCGCTG
>DAIPLM010000003.1:0-18451 GCA_036769205.1 Sphingomicrobium sp. | reverse complement strand
TCTTGGAGATGTGGATCATCTGCTCGAGCTTGTGCATCGTCTTCCACAGGCCGGCACGCTCGGTGTCGATGGCGGCATTGTCCATCAGCAGCTCGTCCTTGCCGTTGGCGAGGCGCGACAGGATCGCCGAGATGTGCGTCTGCGAGCTGCGATACTTGTCGAAATAATGATTGATGCGGCGGCCGAACGGAATGATGCCGAGGAACTTGCGGGTGGTCAGCGACTTGCTGTTCTCGCGCGGGTCGAGGTCCTCGACGGTGCGGCGCAGCTCGGTCAGATCGGCGCCGATGCCGGTGTCGCTGTCGATTGCCTTGACCGGCCGGTCGAGGAAGCGGTTGGATGCGCCGGCGGCCTCGGCGATTTCCTTGCGGCCCATCGCCGTCAGCTGATCGACCTTTTTGCCGAAGTCCGGGCTATTGCTGTCGAGCGCCGCCAGCTCGTCGACGAACTTGGCGACCTTGCTGTCGAGCTCGCTGGTCTCGTCGGTCTTCAGCGGCACCAGGCCGGCGGCCTCGTGGACGGCGAGTGGCTGCAGCGCCTCGGGGGGATCGAGCTTGAGCTTGCTCGCGGTCTTGGTCTCGGTTGCCGGTTCGCTGGCCATTTGTTGTGTCTCCTGCCCGCCCGAAGCGTCGCCGCCAGCGATGAACCAGCCGGCAGCGGCGTGCAAGCCTGACTGTGTTATAGAGATAATACGCGTAAGCTTCAAGCGTCAGGCACTCGTTCGGCTTGCGCAACATTAACCATGGGTCTGAACGCTTTGCTCACCCTACCCGCGCTAGATGGGCCGCCAAAGACGAACCGCCTGGGTGAGGAACGGCATGCGCAAGCTCCTTCGCAAATTGTGGAATGACGATCGCGGCAACGCCTTGATCATCGCCGGCGCGGCATTGCCGCTGCTGGTCGGGTCGGCGGGCCTGGCGACCGACACGATTCACTGGACCTTGTGGAAGCGCGAGCTGCAGCGGGCCGCCGACTCGGCCGCCATCGCCGGCGTCTATGATCGCATCGAATCGAACACCACGGCGGGCACCGAGGTGGTCGTGCTCCACGATCTCGACCTCAACCACCACACTGGCGAGATCGGCGGTGTCGCGCTCGGCATGGAAGCCACCTATCCCAAGGTCGACTTCCCCGCCGACGACGGCGACATGGTCGACCAGGTCCATGTCGAGCTGGCGGTGCGCAAGGTGCTGCCGTTCAGTTCGCTGTTCATGCCCGAAGCGCCACTGATCCATGCCGAGGCGACGGCGGCCAGCGTCCCCGGCTCCGACGAGTTCTGCGTCGTCAGCCTGGAGACCAACCCCAAGAACAGCGGCATCATCATCACCGGCAATGCCGGCATCCAGATGGATTGCTCGTTCATGAGCAACTCGCCGTCGCCGAACTCGGCTTATTCCAAGGGCAGCGCCGAGGTTTACGCCGAGTCCGTGGCCGCGGTCGGCGGCATTCAGGAATCGACCAACTGGCACGTCGATTCCTACGATCCCTATTCGCCCGCGGTCGCCGACCCGTTCGCCAACGTCACCCCGGCGCCGAGCGACATGAAGTGTGCCGGCAAGTGGGTGACCAAGGGCAGCAAGACCGAATGGCAAAACGACATTCTCGACAGCCCCGACGATGTCGCGAACGGCGTGGATTCCAACGGCAACAAGGCCAATTGCTGGTCGTCGATGTCGGTCGGTCCAAGCGGCAGTCTGTCGCTGCCGTCCGGCACTTACTACATCAACGGCGGCGACGCCTTCATCCAGGGCGATTTGAACTGCACCGCCTGCACCTTCGTGCTGACCAACAAAAGCACGTCGCCGACCGCGACGATCGGCCAGTTCAAGGTCAATGCCGACGCCAAGCTCAATATTTCGGCGCCGGCCGGCGATGGCGATTATTACAAGGGCATCGCCATCTACCAGGACCGCCGCGCCGTCGACAGCGCCTCGAGCGTCAACAAGATCAACGGCAATTCGGACTCGGCGATCACCGGGGCACTCTACTTCCCCAACCAACAGTTGCAGTACAACGGCACTGGCAACACCACCGCGACGTGTACGCTGTTCGTGTCTCGGCGGATCGAGTTCAGCGGCAACAGCGCCACCCTCAACAAGTTCAAGAAGAGCAGCGACTGCAAGGCCGCGGGCCTGCCCCAGGTCGAGGGCGGCCGACTGGTGAGGCTGGTCGGATGAGCATCCTGAAGCGCAACCTCGCCGGCGACGATCGCGGCGCTGCCGTCATCGAGCTGGCGCTGATCGCCCCGATGCTGGCGCTGCTGACCATCGGCATCGTCGATGTCAGCCAGGCGTTCGGCCGCAAGCTGGCCCTCGAGCAGGCCGCCCAGCGCGCCGTCGAGAAAGTCATGCAGACCACCGGCACCACCACGCCCGAGGGGACCATCAAGGCCGAAGCCGCGACCCAGGCCGGCATCAGCCAGGATGACGTCACCGTCACCTACACGCTGGAGTGCGACGGCGTCGCCGAGGCCGATTTCGACACCGAATGCGATCCCGCCGAGAAATCGGCGCGCTACCTGATGGTCACGGTCGCCGGCTCCTACACGCCGATGTTCCCGGCGCATTATTTCGGCGACGACGACGACAAGGTCTATCACATGACGGCGACCGCCGGGGTGAGGACGCAATGACCCGCCGCCTGCTTAAATCCGACGATCGCGGCGCCGCCGCCATCGAAATGGCGTTCGCGCTGCCGGCGCTGATCGTCCTGATCTGGATGGTCGTCCAGCTCGGCATGGCGTTCCGGGCGATGTCGGGCATCCAGCACTCGCTCGGCGAAGGCGCCCGGCTGGCCACCATCTGGCCGCAGCCGACCGACGAGAAAATCCAGGAGAAGATGGCGGACGTCGTCTACGGCATCGAGCCGGGGACTTTCACCATCCATCCGCCCGAGCCCGGCCTGACCGCCGCCGGCGAGGCCTATCTCGACCTCCAAGTGTCCTACACGCAGCCGACCAGCCTGCTGTTGCTGCCCGGGCCGACTATCAACGTTTCGCGCTCGAAGCGGGTCTGGGTCGCCGAATAGCTAGTTCGCCGGCGCCGGCTTGGCGCGGGCGGCGAAGAAAGCGGCGATCGCCTGGCGAACTTCGTCGGAGGTCAGCCGCTCGGCGAAATGGCCGTTCTCAAGCTCCATCCGCTCGAGGATGTCATCGGTGGCGCCGCGCCGCAGCAGCCGCTGGGTCAGGCGCAGCGCCTCGGCTGGCTTGGCGAGCAGTGCCGCGGCCATCGCTTCCAGCGCCGCCTCCAGATCGCCCTTCGCAACGACGTGACTGACCAGGCCGAATTCGCGCGCTTCGTCCGGCCCGAAGCTCTCGCCCAGCAGCAGATAGCGCGCCGCCCGCCGTCGGCCGGCTAGCCGCGGCAGGATCAGCGAGCTGGCGGCCTCCGGCACCAGGCCAAGTTCGACGAACGGCATGACGAAGCGCGTGCCCTCCTCGGCGATGACCAGGTCGCAATGCAGCAGCATGGTGGTGCCGATACCGACCGCATTGCCGTGGACGGCGGCGATGATCGGCACCTGGTTCTTCGCCAGTGCCCGCAACAGCCGCCAGACCGGGATGTCGGTGGTCCCCGGGGGCGGCATTTCGGCGAGGAAATCGGCGAGGTCGTTGCCGGCGGTGAAATCCTCGCCGGCGCCTTCCAAACTGATCAGGCGGACGTCCGGATCGCCGGCCGCGCCTTCGATGGCGTCGGCCAAAGCGGCATACATGGCGACGGTGATGGCGTTGCGCCGCTCGGGCCGCTGCATACGGATTGTCAGGCGCCCGCCAGCCCGCTCGACCAGGATATGCCCGCTCATTCCGCTGCCCTCTCGAATCGGATGACGGATGCGATAGCAAAGGCTATCGCTGGCCCATAATCCGCGCCCCTTGAGGACCATCATGAAATTCTTCGCCGACACCGCCGAGATTGACGAAATCCGCGACCTGGCCGCAACCGGCCTGCTCGACGGGGTCACCACCAACCCGAGCCTGATCCACAAGTCCGGCCGCGACTTCCTCGAGGTGGTCAAGGAAATCGCCGCGGTGGTGAACGGCCCGGTCTCGGCCGAGGTCGTCGCCCTCGACCACGACGGCATGATGCGCGAGGCGAAGGTGCTGCGGAAGATCGCCGACAATATCGCCATCAAGGTGCCGCTGACGCCCGACGGCCTCAAGACCTGCAAGGCCCTGACCGGCGATGGGTCGATGGTCAACGTCACGCTCTGTTTCTCGGCTGCCCAGGCGTTGCTCGCCGCCAAGGCCGGCGCGACCTTCATTTCGCCATTTGTCGGCCGTCTCGACGATATCGGCCAGAGCGGCATGGAGCTCATCGCCGACATTCGCATGATCTACGACAATTACGATTTCCCGACGCAGATCCTGGTCGCCTCGGTCCGCCATCCGATGCATGTCGTCGAGGCGGCGAAACTTGGCGCCGACGTCATGACGGCGCCGCCCAGGATCATCCACCAATTGTTCAACCACCCGCTGACCGACGCCGGCATCAAAAGCTTCCTCGCCGATTGGGAAAAGACGGGCCAGCACATCGGCTGAATGCGAGTCTAGGGAGTTCCCAAGGCCCCGGTCCTTGGCCACCGACGAACGCTTCTCTACCGAGAATACTTAAGTTAAGTGCCCGCAATGATTGAGTATTTCGAATCCTCGCCGATGCGTTTTTGCGGAGCATTCCCCGCTCCTTAGCGTTGTGCGGCCCTGGGGGCATGATCGATGGAGTACAACAATGCGTAGTTTGATGATTTCTCTGGCGGCGACCAGCCTGCTTGCCGGTCCCGCCGTCGCCGCCAACGGCAAAGCCTATGGCCATGATCCCAAGGTGTGCCTGGTGACCTTCGTTTCCGAAGAGGCGGCCGCCAGCCAGGCCGATGCCGGCGTCGCTAAAGCGCAATATTTGCCGCTTTCGATCGCCTTGATGCTTGAGCAACGCTCCGACAGCGTCAGCGACATTTACACCTATGGTGACGACGGCTTCACCGGCGCGGGCGTCGATTTCCATTACGCCGGCGACAGCACCGAAGCTACTTGCGCCTATCTCGACGGCATTGGCGCGACTGACGACGACGATTAATCTCAGTTGGGCGTTCGAATCTATCTTGCAGTGGGCCCGATCGCTCGATTGGGCCCATTGTTTTGAGCCGCATCCGATCAGCTTGGTATCCAGTTTCCGCAAGTAGGATTTTAACCCTCGCGGGCGTATCATCGCCGTGATGGGCAAGGTCATTTCCTTCGAGGAGCGGGCGGTGGCGCGGCTGCGCGAGCGGCTGGGCGCGGTCGAGGAGGCCAACCAGGACCTGCTGGCCTTCGCCCGCGGTCATTCCGGCGCCGTCGCCTCGATCCACGATGCGATGCTGGCGGCGCTCGAAGCCGACGGGCTGGAGACCCTGTTCCATATCGTCACCCAGGAATGGCCATTGATCCTCGGGCTCGACTCGGTGGCGCTGGCTTTGGTCGTCGGCGGCGAGGGCTTCCGGGCCGACGCCGACGGCGTCCAGTTCGTGGCGCCGCAAATGGTCGAGCGGGCGATGGAGGGCATCGACGGCGTCATCATGCGCAATGTCGGGCGCGGCCATCCGTTGTTCGGGCCGGCATGCAGCCTGATCCATTCCGAAGCCTTGATCCGCATCGATTCCGAGCGGCCGCTGCCATGCGGATTGCTGGTCCTCGGCCAGCGTGCTGAGCAGCCGCTCGACGGCCGCCACGGCTCCGAATTACTGCTGTTCCTTGGCCGCGGCCTCGCCGCTATGATTCGCCGGTGGCTAATCGACCCGCAGATGAACCCGTCCTAGATCATCCGGCGCAGGCGCTTGCAGTCCGCTGGGCCAGCTTCCTTGCCCATGACCGCCGCCGCTCGCCGCACACGGTGCGCGCCTATGTCGCCACCGCCCATCGGTTCCTGGCCTTCCTCGGCCGCCATCGCGGCGAGGCGATCGGCCGCTACGGCCTGCTGACGATGCCGGCGACCGATTTGCGCGCCTTTCTCGCCGACCGGCGTGCGGGCGGGCTCGGCGCCTCGTCGGCGGCGCGCGAGATGTCGGCGGTGCGCGCTTTCCTGACTTTCGCCGCCGAGGATGCCGGCAATGTTCCACAGCTGCCGCGCACCCGCGCCCCCAAGCGCCCGCGCACGCTGCCGCGGCCCGCCAGTCCCGCCGACGCCATGGCGCTGGCGGAGGAAGCCGGCGCCGCGTCCGACGACTGGGTCGGCGCCCGCGACATGGCGATCCTGCTATTGCTCTATGGGTCGGGCCTGCGGATCGCCGAGGCGATGGCGCTGACCGCCGGCGTCCTGCCGATCGGGCGCACGCTGCGAGTCACCGGCAAGCGCGGCAAGACCCGGGTGGTACCGGTGGTCGATCCGGTGCGCGAGGCAATTGCGGCCTATGTGGCGGCCTGCCCGTTTCCCTTATCTGGCCCATCGCCCTTGTTCGTCGGCGCGCGCGGCGGGCCATTGAACGCGGACCTCGTCCGGCGGGCGGTGCGGGCGGCGCGGCAGCGGCTCGGCCTGCCCGAGACCCTGACCCCGCATGCGCTGCGCCACAGCTTCGCGACCCATTTGCTGGCGGGCGGGGCCGACCTGCGCTCGCTGCAGGAATTGCTCGGCCACGCCAGCCTGTCGTCGACCCAAATCTACACCCAGGTCGACGCCGCCCAATTGCTCGACATTTACCGCCACGCCCACCCCCGCGCCTGAGCCTTATTTTTCGGCGGGTGGCCGGTAATTGCGGTGGGTCCACACCCGCCAGACATAGCCGACGGCCAGCACGATCATAACCGCATTGGTGGCGGGCCCGAGGAAGTCGTCGATGCGGTCGTATTTTTCGCCGAGCTTGAAGCCGGCGGCGGCGAGCAAAGCCGTCCAGCCGGCGGTGCCGATCAGCGAGGCGAGCAGGAAGCGGCGGAACTGCATGTGCAGCAAGCCGGCCGGCACCGACACCAGAGAGCGCACGGTCGGCACCAGCCTGCCGAGCAGGACGAAGGCCATGCCATGATCGCGGAACCAGCGATCGGCGCGCTGGACTTCGGGCCAGGTAATGGTCAGCCAGCGCCCCCAGCGGTCGATGATCGGGTGCAGCCGGTCGAGCCCCAGCGCGCGGGCAGCAAGGTACCAAACCAAATTGCCGAGCATGGCGCCGGTAGTGCCGCTGGCGACCACCAGCGAATAATGCAGCTTGCCCTGACCGGCGGCAACCCCGGCGACCGGCATGATGACTTCCGACGGGATCGGCGGGAAGATGGTCTCTAGGAACATCAGGAAGCCGATTCCGAGATAGCCCGACTGATCGATCAGGCGGACGACCCAGTCGCTCATGCGCGGGCCGCAACCCGGGCTTCAATCGCGTCCCAGATGCGCGCCGGCGTGTCAGTGCCGTTGAACCCGTCGATGGCGACGATGCCGGTCGGCGAGGTGACGTTGATCTCGGTCAGCCATTGGCCGCCGATGACGTCGATGCCGACAAACAGCAGGCCCCGGCGCTTGAGTTCCGGACCCAGCGTGGCGCAGATTTCGCGCTCGGTCGCGGTCAGCTCGGTCTTCGCCGCGGTGCCGCCGACCGCCAGATTGGAACGAATTTCGCCCTTGCCCGGAACGCGGTTGATGGCGCCGGCGACCTCGCCGTCGACGAGGACGATACGCTTGTCGCCTTGGGCGATTTCGGGGAGGAACGCCTGCAGCACATGCGGTTCGCGATAGGTGGTGTTGAACAGCTCGATCAGCGCCGCGAGATTGCGGCCGTCGCCGCCGACCCGGAACACCGACCCGCCGGCGAAGCCGTGCAGCGGCTTGATGACGATGTCGCCGTGCGCCTTCAAAAACTCGCGGGCGGCGCCGAGCGAGCGGGTCAGCATCGTCGGTGGCATGTATTGCGCGAAATCGAGCACCCACAATTTTTCCGGGGCGTCGCGGACGGCGCCGGGGTCGTTGACCACCAGCGTCTCGCCTTGGATGCGCTCGAGCAGATGCGTCGCCGTGATGTAGCCGAGGTCGAACGGCGGGTCCTGCCGCATCAGCACGACGTCGACGTCCTTGCCGAGATCGAGGATTGCAAACTCGCCGCGGCGGAAATGATCGCCGGCAACAGCTTGGACTTTGACCTCGTGGGCGCCGGCGTAGAGGCGGCCGTCCTGCCAGGTCAAAGCGTCGGCCAGGTAGTAAAATAGCTTATGGCCGCGCGCTTGCGCTCCGAGCATCAAGGCAAAGGTCGAATCGCCGGCGGTGTTGATGCCTTCCAGCGGGTCCATCTGCACGGCGACGGTCAGCGTCATGGCTGCGTCCTAGAGGGGCAGTCGTCGCCTGTCACCCGTGCCAGACGTTGGCGAGATGGCGTGGCAGCTTGCCTGGCAGGAGGAAAATGGCGTCGATGCGGATGTCGTCGCCGGGGCGCATGAAGCGCGGCGCCAGTCGCTCGGCGGCGACGACGACCCGTCGCAGTCGATAGTCGTCGAGAGCCATCGCCGCGCCTTCCTCGGTCGCGCGGGCCTTGACCTCGACGAAGGCGATGATCCGCCCGCGGCGGGCGACCAGGTCGACCTCGCCGCCAGGAACTCGCGCCCGCTGGGCGAGGATCCGCCAGCCATGCAGCCGCAGCCACCAGGCGGCCAGCCGCTCGGCGCCGCGGCCGCGCTTCTCGGCCAGCGCGCGGCGGTTCAGCGGCCGAGCTCCAGCGCGCGGGCGTAAGCGCGTTTGCGGGGAATGCCGAGGCGCTCGGCAACTTCGGCGGCGGCGCGCGACGGCGACAGCGAGGCGAGCGCTTTGGCAAGCGCCGAGTCGAGGTCGACGTCGTCGACTTCGCGGGCAGGCGGCGGGCCGACGACGATGACGATCTCGCCCTTGGGCGGCGAGTCCTGGTAGCGCGCGGCGAGCTCCGCCAGCGTCCCGGCTACACATTCCTCGTGCAGCTTCGAGATTTCCCGCGCGACGGCGGCGTCGCGTGGCCCAAGCCCAGCGGCGAGGTCGGCCAAAGCGTCGCCAAGGCGCGGGCCGCTTTCGTAGAAGACCAGGCTGGCCCTGACGGCCGCCAGCTCGGCGATGGCATCGCGGCGGGCCTTGGCCTTGGCGGGGAGGAAGCCGGCGAACAGGAAGCGGTCGGTCGGCAGGCCGGCAAGTGTCAGCGCGGCGATGGCGGCGCACGGGCCGGGGATAGTGAAAACCGCGAGCCCTGCCGCCCGCGCCGCGCGCACCAGTTTGTAGCCGGGGTCGGAAATCAGCGGCGTGCCGGCATCGCTGACCAAAGCGACGGCGCCGTTGGCGATCATATCGAGCGCGCGGCGGCGGTCGTCGTCGCTGCTATGGTCGTGATAGGTGGTCATCGGCGCCTTGGCGCCGGCATGGCTGAGCAGCTTGGCCGTCACCCGGCGGTCCTCGGCGAGGATATGATCGGCGCGCCGGAGCGTTTCGGCGGCACGCGGGCTGAGGTCGGACAGATTGCCGATCGGCGTCGCGACGATGTAGAGGCCGGGGGGGAGCGACATTTCCATAGGCAAGAAGCAGCCCATGACATTTTCCTTCGACTGCCGGCAAGCGCGACGCGCATTCCTGCTCGGGCTGGGTTGCGCAACGCTGGCCGCCTGCCAGACCGGCGCGCCGCTGCGGCCGTTGCCGGGCGAGGTGGCGCCGCCGGCGGACCGGGCCAAGCATGGGGTCGCGGTGATCGTCCCGCTGACCGGCGTCGACGGGCCGATCGGCACCTCGATCAGCAATGCCGCCAGGCTCGCCTTGCTCGACACCGGCAATCAGGCGATCGACCTCAATATCTACGACAGCACGCAAGGCGGGGCGGCGGCGGTGACCCAGCGCGCGATCGCTGAGGGCAACCGGCTGATCCTCGGGCCGCTGCTGGCCGAGGAAGTGCGGGCGGCGGCACCGGTGGCGCGCCGGGCGCGGGTGCCGATCATCGCTTTTTCCAACGACGAAAGCGTCGCCGGCGATGGCGTCTACATCCTCGGGCTGACGCCGCGACAGTCGATCGACCGGGTCCTCGGCTTCGCCCGGGCGCGTGGCGCGAAACGGTTTGCGGCCTTGGTGCCGACCGGCGTCTATGGGCAGCGGGCGGGGCAGGCGGTGACGGCGTCGCTGCCACCTGGCATGCTCGCCGCCGTCGAGACCTTCAGCCGCAACGCGGCGGGGGTGCGGACGGCGGCCAACGCCTTGAATGCCAAGGGGCGCTTCGATGCCGTGCTGATCGCCGACTCGAGCCGCATCGCCGCCCAGGCGGCGGCGACGCTGAAGCCGGGCTCGCGGCTGCTCGGCACCGAATTATGGGCCAACGACCGGGCGATCGGGGCGGCGGCGCGGATGCGCGGCGCCTGGTTCGCGGCGGCGCCCGACGCCCGCTTCGACCAGCTCGTCGAACGCTACCGCGCCCGCTACGGCAAGACTCCCTATCGGCTCGGCAGCCTCGGCTATGACGCGGTGCTGCTGACGGTGCGGGCGTCGCGCGGCTGGCCGCTGGGCCGGCCGTTCCCGCAGCGGCTGCTGACCGACAAGGACGGCTTTGCCGGGGTCGACGGCATTTTCCGCTTCGGCCGAAACGGCGTCGCCGAGCGGGCGCTGGAGGTTCGCGAGGTGACCGCGACGGGCGCCAAGCTAGTGTCGCCGGCAGCCACCGCCTTCGCCGACTAAACGTTTCACAGGACGGTCAAAAAGGTTATAGTCGCACCCGGAAGCCATTGCGTGGGATCGGGTGATGATACCGTTCGCAATCGGAATATTGAGCGTCCTGGCGATGCTGCAGGCGTCGATTGCGGGGCCTCGGGAAGCCTATGCCGATTGCCTGCACCAGGCCGGCGTCCAGGCCACCGCGCAGAAGATGGCCCCCGATCAATATAGCGCCTTCGCCACCCAGCAATGCGCCGCCGCCGCGGCCAAGTTCAAGGATGCTTTGGTCGCCTTCGATACCAAGAACGGAGTCAAGCGCGCGCGGGCGGCATCGGACGCGCAGCTGCAGCTTGACGACTATGTCGCCATGTCGGCCGAAAAATATGAGGCGAGGGCGCCCAAGCCCAGGATTGTGGCGACGCCCGCGCCGGTCGCCGCCGCCGCCCCGGCCGACCCCGGCAAGTCCAACTAGACCGCGATTTCGGCGAGGATCGAGTCGAGCAGCAGCCGGCCGGCCTGGGTGACGGCCAGGCGCGCGCCGCTGCGCTGGACCAGGCCCAGCTTTTCCAGCCGCGCGACGGCGCCATCGTCGACGAGGCGGTCGACGCCAAGGCGATCGGCCAGCGCCTCGGTGTCGATGCCCTCGCTAAGCCGCAAGCCCATGACCAAAGCCTCGTGGGCCGCCTCGATCGCGCTCAGCATCTCCTCCTCGACCAGCCCGTGACCGTTGCGGGCGACGGCGGCGAGGAAATTCTCCGGCTTCCTGTGGCGGACCGTGCGCTGGCCCAGCCGCCGGCCATGGGCGCCGGGGCCGATGCCGGCATAATCGCGGTAGCGCCAATAGCTGAGGTTGTGCCGGCTCTCCTCGCCAGGGCGGGCGTGGTTGGAGATTTCGTATGCGGGCAGGCCGACCGCCGCCGTCCGCTCCTGGGTCAGCTCGAACATTTCCGCGGCCAGCTCGGTGTCGAGCGGCTCGAATTCGCCGCGTCCGACCATGGTCGCGAAGCGGGTGCCGGGCTCTATGGTCAGTTGATAGAGCGACAGGTGCCCGGTGCCGAAACCGATCGCGCGGACGAGCATCGCTTCCCATGCATCCGCGTCTTGGCCGGGCAGCGCATAAATCAAATCGAAGCTGACCCGGCCAAAATGGCGCAAGGCGGTGTCGAGCGCGTCGAGCCCCTCGCGGACATTGTGCGCGCGGCCGAGGAAGGCGAGGGCGCCGTCGTCGAGGCTCTGTAGCCCGAGGCTGACGCGGTTGACCCCGGCGGCGGCCAAATCGGCGAAGCGCGCCGCCTCGACTGAGGACGGATTGGCCTCCAGCGTGATCTCGATCTCCTCGTCGGCCCGCCAGTGGCGCCGGGCGGCGGCGATGATGGCGGTGGCGGTCGCCGGCTCCATCAGCGACGGGGTCCCGCCGCCGAAGAAGATCGAGGTCAACCGCCGGCCCGGCAGGAGCGCGGCCTCGTGCGCCAGGTCGGCCAGCAGCGCCTCGCGCCACACCTGCTGGTCGATGGCATCGCGGACATGGCTGTTGAAATCGCAATAGGGGCATTTGCTGACGCAGAACGGCCAGTGGACATAAAGAGCGAGGTCGTCCCGCGCCGGGACGCTCGTCAGCACATTCTTAACCTCGTGAAGGGCAAAATCCGTCGCCATGATGCGCGGCCTCCTTATTGCCCTTCTGCTGGCGACGCCATCCGCGGCGGCCAACCTGCCCAGCCCCAACTGGCCGGCGCCGGCGGATCGCGGCGAGGGCTTGCTGCGCAGCACGGTGCTCAATGCCCATAATGCCGCCCGCCGCCAGTTCGGCGTCGGCCCGGTCGGCTGGAGCGATCAGCTGGCCGCCGAAGCCTTGGCCCATGCCCGCTACATGGCGGCGACCGGAATCTACGGCCACGACCAGACGCCCGGCCGGCGCAAGAAAATGGGCGAAAATCTGTGGCGGGGCACGCGCGGCGTCTTTGCCTATGACGTCATGGTCGGGGTGATGGTCGACGAGGCGCGGCACTTCCGTCCGGGCGCCTTTCCCGACAACAGCCGCACCGGCGCCTGGCACGACGTCGCCCATTACACGCAGATCGTCTGGCCAACGACGACCGAGATCGGCTGCGCCCTCGCCTCCAGCCCGACCACCGATTATTTCGTCTGCCGCTACGCGCCGACCGGCAACAAGGACGGCGTCTATCTGATTAGCGGCCGCGACCCGATGGCGCCGGTGGCGGCCAGCCAGCAGCTAGCGCAGAGCGGAAACTAGTTTTTTGAACGCATCGGCGCGATGGCTGATGCGATGCTTGGCCTCGGGGTCCATCTCGCCGAAGGTCTGGTCGTGGCCGGCGGCAACGAACATCGGGTCGTAGCCGAAGCCTTTGTCGCCGCGCGGCGGCCACACCAGCGTGCCGTCGACCCGGCCTTCGAAGCTCTGCACCTGGCCGTCCTCGGGCCAGGCCAGCGACAGAGCGCAGGCGAAATGGGCGTCGCGGCTGGCGTCGTCGCCGGCGGCTTCGACCTCGCGCCAGACTCGCTCCATGGCGCGGCCGAAGTCGCGCTTGCCGGCCTCGTCCTCGGCCCAGCGCGCCGAAAAGATGCCGGGCAGGCCGTGCAGGGCGTCGACCGCCAGCCCGCTGTCGTCGGCGAGGGCGGGCAGGCCGGACAAGTCCGCCGCCTCGCGCGCCTTCAAATCGGCATTGTCGACGAAGCTGTTGCCGATTTCCTCGGGCTCCGGCAGGCCCAATTCGGCGGCGCCGACACAGGCGATACCAAGCGGGGCTAAAAGCTCACCAATTTCGCGTAATTTGCCTGGATTATGGGTGGCGATGACCAGTTTTGCGATGCGGCTCATCGTCCGGCCGCCTTCAGCTGCAATTGGAAGATCTGGTCGCAGCCGATGCGGGCGAGCCGCAGCAGCCGGAGCAGGCCTTCCTCGTCATAGCATTCGCCCTCGGCGGTGACCTGCGCCTCGACGATATTGCCGTCCGAGGTCAGCACGAAATTGCCGTCGCAGCCGGCGGCCGAATCCTCGATATAGTCGAGGTCGAGCACCGCCTGGCCGTCGTGGATGCCGCAGCTGACCGCCGCCACCTGCTTGGCGATCGGGTCTTGCTTGAGCTTCAGCCCATCGACCGCCAGCCGCAGCGCCACCCAGGCTCCCGAGATGGCCGCCGTGCGGGTGCCGCCGTCGGCCTGGATGACGTCGCAATCGACGGTGATCTGGCGCTCGCCGAGCAATTTCAAATCGACGACGGCGCGCAAGCTGCGGCCGATCAGCCGCTGGATTTCCTGGGTGCGGCCCGATTGCTTGCCGCGCGCCGCCTCGCGGTTGCCCCGTGTGTGGGTGGCGCGGGGCAGCATGCCATATTCGGCGGTGACCCAGCCCTGGCCCTTGCCGCGCAGGAACGGCGGCACCTTCTCCTCGACTGATGCCGTGACCAGCACCCGGGTGTCGCCGAAGCTGACCAGGCAGGAGCCCTCGGCATGCTTGGTGAAGCCGGGTTCGAAGATTATCGTGCGAAGCTGGTCGGGGGCGCGTCCGGACGGGCGCATAGACATCTCCTGAGACTGGTGCGCTGGCTCCCTAGACCGGCGGGCGTGCCAATCCTAGATGCAAGCGCAGCATGAACGCCCCGATCCCCGAGCTGACCGACCGCATGCGCCAGATCTTCGGGCTGGTGGTCGAGGCCTATCTCGACCGCGGCGCGCCGGTCGGCTCGAAAATCCTGGCGGGCAGCGTCAGCCTGTCGCCGGCCTCGATCCGCGGCGTCATGCAGGAGCTGGAGGAGCGCGGGCTGCTGACCCATCCGCACACCTCGGCCGGGCGGATGCCGACCGAGAGCGGCCTGAGGCTGTTCGTCGACGGCATCATGCAGGCGTCGCTGCCGCAGCCGGCGGAGCGGGCGGCGATCGAGGCGCAGATGGAGCGCACCGGCTCGGTCGAGGAAGCGCTGGAGGCGGCGACGGCGACCCTGTCCGGCCTGTCGTCCTGCGCCGGGGTAATCCTGACGCCGAAGCAGGAAGTGCGCCTCAGGCAATTGAGCTTCGTCGCACTGTCGCCCGGGCGGGCGCTGGCGGTGCTGGTCGGCGCCGACGGCGCGGTCGAGAACCGGGTCGTCGAGTTGCCGCCGGGGACCAGCGCGCTGGCGCTGGCCGAGGTCGGCAATTACGTCAGCGCCCGGTTCAGCGGGCTGACCCTGGGCCAGGCCGAGGCGCGGCTTCGCGCCGAAATCGGCGAGCATCGCCAGGCGATCGACGCCGCCGCCGCCGAACTGGTCGCCTCGGGGCTCGCCGCCTGGAGCCAGGACGCGGCGCAGCGGCCGGTGCTGATCGTCCGCGGCCAGGCCAATTTGCTCGACGATGCCGCCGCCGCCGACCTTGAGCGGGTGCGCAAATTGCTCGAGGAGTTGGAGGACCGCCAGGAAATCGCCCGCCTGCTCGAAGGCGCCCGCGAAGGCGAGGGCTGCCGCATCTTCATCGGCAGCGAGAACCGAATGTTCGCTTTGTCGGGCAGCTCGGTCATCGCCGCGCCTTATCGCGGGAGCGAAGGGCAGGTGGTCGGCGTTGTCGGGGTAATCGGCCCGACGCGATTGAACTATGCGCGCGTCGTCCCCATGGTGGATTTCACCGCCCAGGCGCTGACGAGATGGATGGCATGACCGACGACAATGACAAGCTGCGCGACGAGGCCGAGGAGATCCGCGAGGAAACCGCGGCCGAGGCGCCGGAGCTGGCCGAGCACGACCAGATGGCCGAGCTGCAGAGGCAGGTCGAGGAGGCCAACGCCAAGGCGCTCTACACCGCCGCCGAGCTGCAGAACACGCGCCGGCGAATGGAAAAGGAGATGGCCGACGCGCGCTCCTATGCCGCCGCCGGCTTCGCCCGCGACATGCTGGCGATCAAGGACCATCTCGACCGCGCTTTGGCGGCGGTTTCGGACGAATTGCGAGCCGACAAGACCGCCGCGAGCTTCCTCGCCGGGATCGAGGCCACGGGCCGCGAGCTCGAGCAGGTGTTCGCCCGCCACGGCATCAGCCGGGTTGAATCGAAGGGCCAGCCCTTGGACCCGCACAAGCATCAGGCGATGCTCGAAATCCCCAGCGACGACGCCGAGCCCGGCACCATCGTCGAGGAAATGCAGGCTGGCTATGTGATGAAAGACCGATTGTTGCGCCCGGCTTTGGTCGGCGTCGCGAAGAAGCCCTAGCTTTCGACCGACGGCAGCGGCGGCCCCCAGATCAGGGTTTGGCACCAGTGCTTTTCTTCAGCGGTCAAAGCGTGAGACGCCAGGCGCGGCCGCTTGAACACCGGGTCGACGCGGTGCCGCGGCGCGGGGACATGGCGAAGGACAGTTTCCGGCTGCAATTTGGCGTCGAAGGCGATACCGGCGCGGCGCTCGTTGACCCAGGCGACGCGCCCCGAAACGCTTAATTCCTTCTTGCGGAATACGACTAGCGATCCTGGCTCGCTGATGCCGTCGCCCTCGACCAGTGCACCCTCGGCCGAAAGATCGCGCAAGGTGACTCCGACCGTGCCGGAGACCGTCTCGACGGTCGCCGCCATGAGGAGCTTCGAGCGCCGGGAACGGCGGTTCTGCGCGGTGCTGCTTTCGTCCATCCTGCGTGGCAATCCTGAGCTGGCAAACGGCGAGCGTCGCTTACTGGGTCTGGTATTGAAGAAAAGCCGTAAAGATTCCCTAAATTTCGCCTCTTGGGGAACGCACCGATGGCGAAAATGAAACGCCGCCCGCTCCGGCGGGGAGCGGGCGGCGAGCCAAACTATCGGGGAGCGACTTGGACTGCGTGCCGCCCCCCGCCGATCTCACCTTCCGAACGCCTTACGGAGGATGAGGCCGATCCTGCGAGGCCCAAGACGAAGGCCCCGTCGATTCGTTACCGGCATTGTTAGCATAAAGTTTAACGCGCGGCTTCGGCCATTCGTCGAATCGAGAAACGGCGGGTTCAGGCGAACGGCAGCAGCGACGGCTCCGGCACAGCGGCAAGGTGGACGCCATGCCGGGCGAGGAAAGCATGGCGGACAATTTCCGCTTGTTGTTCGAGCCCGTAGCGGTCGAACGGGCGGCCGGGGACAATGTCATAGGCATAGCGGCAGAAGGGGTGGCGCATCAGCGGCAAATAGAAGCGGCCGCGCGTCTGCGTCTGCCAGACGTGAGTCAATTCGTGGATCAGCAGGCCCTGCAGCGCCAGCGGCGCGGTCGAGAAATCCTCGACCAGCCGCGGGTCGTCGGGGTGAAAATGGACGTGGCCGGTCGGCGCCATGACGATGCCGCGATATTGGAACGGCCACCACTTGCCGCGCACCAGCCGCACCCGCGCGTAATCGATGGCATTGCCGAACACGGAGCGGGCGAGGGCAACTTCGCCTTGGGTCAGGGAGCGGGACCGGCTCATCGCGCGTTGCATTAGGAAGCAGCGACTGGCACGTCGAGCGACACTTGCGGCTAGCATCGCCCGTCGCTAGGGCAAAGTTCAAAGACAACAGGAAGGAAAGTCCACCATGAGCGAGACCGCCGATCGCGTGAAGAAGATCGTCGTCGAACATCTGGGAGTCGATGCCGACAAGGTCACCGAGGAAGCGAGCTTCATCGACGATCTGGGCGCCGACAGCCTCGACATCGTCGAGCTGGTGATGGCGTTCGAAGAGGAATTCGGCGTCGAAATCCCCGATGACGCCGCCGAGAAGATCACGACCGTTAAGGATGCGATCGACTATATCGACCAGAACAAGGGCTAAGGCCGCTCAGCAGTGCAGCCGTTCGCCCTGAGCTTGTCGAAGGGCCGTCTTCCTTGACCTCGGTTGGAAGGTGAGAACAGGGCTTCGACAGGCTCAGCCCGAACGGGTTTGAGCCTGTCGCTATGTTTGGAGAGTGTCGATGCGCCGAATTGTCGTCACCGGAATGGGCCTCGTCACGCCATTGGGCGGCGACGTCGAGACGACCTGGGCCAACATCCTCGCCGGCAAGAGCGGCGCCGGTGCCATCACCCGCTTCGATGCCTCCGACCAGAAGTGTCGAATCGCCTGCGAGGTGAAGCCGGCCGACCACCCTTATGGCTTCGACCCCAATTTGCGGGTCGACCACAAGACGCAGCGTCAGGTCGATCCGTTCATCATCTACGGCATCGACGCCGCCGGCCAGGCGATCGAGGATGCCGGCCTCGCCGACATGCCCGAAGCGATGAAGCTGCGCGCCGGCTGCTCGATCGGCTCGGGCATCGGCGGCCTGCCGGGGATCGAGAGCGAGAGCCTGGTGCTTGCCGAAAAGGGGCCGGGCCGGGTCAGCCCGCACTTCGTCCACGGCCGGCTGATCAACCTCATCTCCGGCCAGGTCAGCATCAAATACGGGCTGATGGGCCCCAACCATGCGGTCGTCACCGCCTGCTCGACCGGCGCCCATTCGATCGGCGACGCGGCGCGGATGATCAAGGACGACGACGCCGACATCATGCTCGCCGGCGGCGCCGAGGCGACCATCTGCCCGATCGGAATCGCCGGCTTCGCGCAGGCGCGGGCGCTTTCGACCAATTTTAACGATCAGCCGGAAAAGGCGAGCCGCCCCTACGACAAGGACCGCGACGGCTTCGTCATGGGCGAGGGCGCCGGGGTCGTCGTGCTCGAGGAGTATGAGCATGCCAAGGCGCGCGGCGCCAAGATCTATGCCGAGCTGGTCGGCTACGGCCTGTCGGGCGATGCCTACCATGTCACCGCCCCGCATCCGGAGGGCTCTGGCGCCTTCCGGGCAATGGAGATGGCCTTGAAGAAGTCGGGGCTGCGGCCGGCCGACATCGATTATATCAACGCCCACGGCACCTCGACGCCGATGGGCGACGAGCTTGAGCTGGGCGCCGTCCGTC
>DAIPLM010000116.1:0-5937 GCA_036769205.1 Sphingomicrobium sp. | reverse complement strand
ACGCCTTCACCGCCCAATCCCACGCGCACTCCGACCGCAGTGACGTAGTCGGATGGGCTGCCGGCCGACGCGGTCGTGCCGCACAGGATGGAATCGGTACCTGGGATTGGTGCGCCGGGGACGCCGTTCAGGTCGCACGCAACCTGCGCGGCGGCCGGGCTTGCGAAAATGCCGGCGGCCAGTGCCGCCGTCGGAAACATCATCATGAGCTTCATCGAGAACATGGCTTCTTCTCCCTTCGGTCAAGACCCGCAAATCGACGGGAACCAGTCGCAGCCCCCGCCGATCGCGCAGCGGCTGCTACCGGAACGGGTTGCTTCAGAATTCCCCGGCGACGCCGAGCCTGAACCCGTTGTTCTTGTTGCCCGCGAACGACGCGCCGACGCTGACGGCCATCGTCGCTGCCGTGTTGAGCCGATAGTTGAGCGAGGCGCCGACGGCATATTCGCCGCGGAAGGTGGCGCCGTTCACCGCGTAGCTGACTCGGCCAGGGCCGGACGGCATCGGTGCCTGCGCCATCGACATGGCGGCCGCGACCCCCTGCTTCATGTCGCGCCGGTCGCGGCTGCGGAGGTCGAACAGAGTGTCGACTCCCGACTGAAGCTCGGCGAAGTCCGCGGTAATGCCCGCAAGCTGCGTGTCGAGCGCGCTGATCTGCGTGGTGTGTGTGGCGACGGTTGTCGTTACGGCTGTGACGTCGCCGGTGACGGCGGCGAGCTGGCTGACGTTGACCGCGTCGGTGCCCGCGGTGCCCGCTGCAACGTTGACGATTTTGCGTTCGCTTCCTGCGGCCCCGACGGAGACAGTGTTATCCTGGTCCGCGACAGACCCAGAGCCGACGGCTACGCTGCCCACCCCGCTTGCGTTGGCCCCAGCACCCAATGCAATCGAATTGGCACTTAGTGCATCGGCGTCCGTGCCCACCGCAATTGCATTGGCTCCGCCGACGGAGGAACCGCCGATGCCGATTACGATGCTGTTGTCCTGGTCGGCGACGGCAAAGGCACCAATGGCGATGGAAGCGTTGGCCGTGGCATCAGCGGAGTAGCCAAGGGCAATATTGAAAGTATCATTTGCCGTCGCTGACCCACCAATGGCGACGCCGCCGGTTATGGCGCTGGAATCCGCCCCGATGGCGACGGAGACGGCGCCTGCGTTCGCTCCGCTCGCGCTTTCGACAGCACCACCGATTGCGACGCCGCCAAAAGAAGCGCTACTTGTGTCGCCGATGGCGATCGACGCGACGTCGGTCGCATTGGACCTGTAGCCGACGGCAACGGACCCAGTTCCGGAACCCGTGGCCAGGCTGCCTAGCGCCACCCCTTCTGTGCCGGCGATAGTAAAGAAACCAATGGCAGTCGCGTCCGTGCCGTTGGCTTCTGAAATCCGGCCAAACGCGGTTGCGCCATCGAAGTCTGCCCGCGCTGCAATTCCCACGGCAGTTGCTCCGGCTGCACCGCCGGTCGTTGATGACCTTCCGCATGCAAGCGAAACCGAGCCAGTAGAAATCGCAAGACCATCTGCTGGATTGGCGTTCGCTCCACCGTCGGCACCGTTTAGATCGCAGGTATCGCCGGCTCGCGCTGGCGCACAAAGCATTAGTGCGAACGCGCTGGTCGCAGCCAGAGCGGACACACGAATGACAAGAATTTTCGAGAGCATGGCTTCTTCTCCCTTCGGTTGAATCCCGCGCGAAGCGGGAGAAGGGGCACCCAAGTTATTGATTGCGTTGAGTGCTCCTTGCGCGGAAGATGCCGCGCATCAGCGGGGCTGGCCTGATGAACAGACGATTTTCAGCGGATGATTTGCGGAGGATGGATGCTTCGGCACGGATTCCGCGGCCGATCGACCTGGCGCACACGCCGCCCTTCCGCCTCGGCGGCGCGGATGTCACCCCGGCGAGTCGGACCGTTTCAAGCGGCGCCCAGCAAGAGACGCTCGAGCCCTTAGTGATGCAGGTGCTGGTGGCGCTGCATTCGGCATGCGGCGAAATTCTCAGCCGCGACGACTTGATCGACGCTTGCTGGGGCGGCCGCGCGGTAAGCGACGACGCCCTTAACAGGGTCATAACCCGCTTGCGAGCGCTGGCGCGGAGCTTCGGCGGGTTTCAGGTCGAGACCGTCACCAAGGTCGGCTACCGCCTGATCGGCGAAGACGTGCCTGCCGCAAGGCCATCCGCCGCCGCCTCACGCCGCCATTTGCTGGTGGCCGGCGGCGCGGCGCTGGGGCTTTCCGCTTTGGGATACGGCACCTGGCGCATGCTCCATCCCCCCGGCATCTCGCCCGGAGCCCAATTGTTGATCCAAAAGGGCATGGACGCGCTGCAGTATAATGACGCGCTGGACGCGCAGGACCCCGGCTCGACGCTGCAAGCCATCGGCCTGCTCACCGACGCCACCCGCGCGGCGCCCCAGTCGGCGCCGGCATGGGGCGCTCTGGCGATGGCTTATGCCGTTCGCAAACGGACGGTCGCGCTGCCCGATCGGCCGGGAATGGCGGCGCGCAGCCGGTCGGCCGCCAAACGGTCGCTCGAGCTCGATCCGGTAGAGGGCCGGGCCCTGGGCGCGTTGCGGATGCTGGATCCGGTCTATCGGCGATGGGCGGAAGTCGAACGGAAAGACCGCGCCGCGGTCCGCAAGAATCCCAACCTTCCCATCCTGTCGTTCATCTTGTCCGATATGCTGGGCAGTGTCGGGCGGTGGAAAGAAGCGGTGCGGTTTTCGAAACAGCTCGACCGGACCAAATTCCTGATCCCCGGCGCCGATCGCAAGCTGCTGATCGATCTTTGGGCTTCCGGCGATCTCCAGGCCGCCGATCAATTCCTCGAGGTAGCCGTCAGACAATGGCCGCAGCATCCGCTGATCTGGCGCATGCGGCTTGCCTATCTGATGTACAGTGGGCGCCCCCGGGAAGCCTTGGAGGTGCTGCGCAAAGAGGCCGAATGGCCACTCGAGCTGAAACCGGGCTTCATCGACGCGGCGCGCGGCACGGCCGAAGCGCTGGCCGGCCAGCATTCGGCGACGGACGCCGTGAAGCGGGATCTCGATTTTCTCGCGCGCAATCCCTCGACCGCGCCGCAGATCGCCCAGGCCTGCGTCGCGTTGGGCGCCAGGACGACCGCTTTCGCGATTCTCGATGGTTATTATTTCGGCGAAGGCGAATGGCGCGGCGTCGCGCCCATCGGCGGCGACGAGGATCGCATTACCAACATCCTATTTCAGCCCGTCATGGGCGGTCTGTGGCGCGAACCTGCGTTCGATCGCCTGCTGAATCGCATCGGGCTGGAGGATTACTGGCGGGCAAGCGGCACGATGCCCGATTACCGGCGCATCGCCTGACCGGCGTTCATCGAAATTCCTTGGGCGCGCCGGGTCTTCTGCTTTAGGCGTAATGCCAACAATTTGGAGTGAATGAGCATGCGCTTCGTCGGTGCGGTTTGGAAATTGCTGGTCGGCATCAAGGACCTACTGGTTTTGGTCTTCATGCTGATGTTCTTCGGCTTGCTCTATGTCGGGCTGCAGTCGCGGCCCAATCCGGTCGGCAACGGCGTGCTGGTGCTCGATCTGGACGGAATCGTCACCGAGCAACCGTCGGCCCCCGACACCACCGAATTGCTCGCCGGCGGCAACCGCTTGCAGGAGTATCGCCTGCGCGACCTGGTGGCGGCGCTCGACGCGGCCAAGGACGACGACCGGGTCAAGGCGGTGGCGCTCGACCTCGACGGCTTCCTCGGCGGCGGCCAGACCGCGCTCGGCGATTTGGGCGCGGCGCTCGACCGGGTGCGCAAGTCGGGCAAGCCGGTGCTGGCCTATGCCGCCGGCTATGGCGACGACGGTTACCAGCTCGCCGCCCACGCCTCCGAAATCTGGTTGCACCCGCTGGGCGCGGTGGCGATCGCCGGGCCGGGCGCGCAGCACCTCTATTACAAGGGCCTGCTCGACAAATTGGGAGTCACCGCCAACGTCTATCGGGTCGGCACCTACAAGGCGGCGGTCGAGCCCTTCACCCGCAATGACATGTCGCCGGAAGCGCGCGAGAATGCCCAGGCGCTGGCCGGCGCCCTGCTCGAGACTTGGCGCGAGGATGTGGCCAAGGCGCGGCCGGCGGCGGCGGTCGATGCTTACATGCGCGATCCGGTGGCGGCGCTCGGCAATGCCGGCGGCGACCTCGCCAAGGCGGCGCTGGCGAGCAAATTGGTTGACCGGCTGGGCGAGCGCCGCGCCTTCGACGAGCGGCTGGCCGAGCTTGGCGGCCGCGACGAGACGCAGAAAGGCGGCTTCAAGTCGGTCGACCTCGCCGATTTCACCGCCGACGCGGTCGACCTCGACCCCGACGGCCCGATCGGCATCGTCACCGTCGCCGGGGAGATCGTCGACGGCAAGGCGCGGCTCGGCACGGCCGGCGGCGACAGCATCGCCACCGCGATCGAGAAGGGCCTGCGCGACGACGGTCTGAAGGCCTTGGTCGTGCGGGTCGATTCGCCCGGCGGCTCGGTGCTCGCCTCCGAGCGCATCCGCCAGGCCCTGCTCGCCGCCAAGGCGCGCAAGATCCCGGTGGTGGTGTCGATGGGCAATGTCGCCGCTTCCGGCGGTTACTGGGTGTCGACGGCTGGCGACTATGTGTTCGCCGAGCCCTCGACGATCAC
The DNA here is from genome assembly GCA_036769205.1 of Sphingomicrobium sp. Classification (GTDB taxonomy): domain Bacteria; phylum Pseudomonadota; class Alphaproteobacteria; order Sphingomonadales; family Sphingomonadaceae; genus Sphingomicrobium. The sequence goes on along the minus strand of DAIPLM010000116.1, from coordinate 1,292 downwards.
CGGCTCGATCGGCGTGTTCGGCATCTTGCCGAGCTTCGAGGGCACCATGGCCAAGCTCGGGCTTGGCGCCGACGGGGTGAAGACGACGCCTTTGTCGGGCGAGCCCGATCTCTATCACGGCCCCAGCCCCGCCGCCGACAGCTTGATCCAGGCCGGCGTCGACGGCGTCTATCGCAACTTCCTCGCCATCGTCGCCAAGGCGCGCGGCAAGAGCCCGACCGAGATCGACCGCATCGCCCAGGGTCGGGTGTGGGACGGCGGCTCGGCGCGGCAATTGGGCCTGGTCGACGGCTTCGGCGGCATCGACGAAGCGGTCGCCAAGGCCGCCGAGCTGGCCAAGCTCGGTGACAAGCGTGGAGTCCGCTACCTCGAGCGCCCGCGCAGCCTGACCGAGCAAGTGGCGTCGCTGCTGGCCGGCGAGGAGGAGACGGATTCGCGGCCGGCCGACGCGCTGGCGATGCTGGCGCCGGCGCCCGAATGGCGGCTCAAGGCGGCGCTCGCCGACTTGCGCTCCATCCTGTCCGGCCCGTCGATCCAGGCCCGCTGCCTCGAGTGCGGGCCGGCGGCGCCGACGCAGGTTACCAAAAACGTCGGGCTCACCGAGGCATTGCTGGGATGGCTGCGCCGCTGATCCGACTGGCGACGGCCGCCGATGCGCCGGCCATCGCCGCCATCTATGCACCGTATGTGACCGAGACGTTTGTCAGCTTCGAGGAACAGGCACCGGACCCGGATGAAATGGCGGCGCGCATCGCCGGCAACGTGCCCGGTCTTTATCCCTGGCTGGTCGCCGAGGTCGACGGACAAGGTCTCGGTTATGCGTCCTCCTCGGCCTTCCGCTCACGGCCGGCCTATCGCTGGACGGTCGAGACGGGCGTGTATTTGGCCGCCGGGGCCCAGGGCTGCGGGCTTGGCCGGGCATTTATGGAGCGAATGCTGGAGTTGCTGACGGCCCAGGGCTTCACCGCCGCCATTGCCGGCATCACCCTGCCCAACCCGGCCAGCGTCGCATTGCATGAAAAACTGGGCTTCAGCCCATGCGCGACCTATCGCGAGACGGGCTTCAAGCTGGGCGAATGGCGCACCGTCTAGGTGTTCGCCCGCGATCTCGCGCCGCGGCTCAGCCCGCCGGCGGAACTGCGGCCTTTCGTCGATTGCCTGTAGCCGGCCCTAAATGTGGATCGGCTTGCCGGTCACCGCCATCGCCGCTTCCTTGATCGCTTCCGAATGGGTCGGATGGGCGTGGCAGGTGTAGGCGATGTCCTCGCTGGTGGCGCCGAACTCCATCGCCT
>DAIPLM010000115.1:0-6058 GCA_036769205.1 Sphingomicrobium sp. | reverse complement strand
GAGGCGTGAAGAGCGGGCCAGTAGGCCCGGTCGAGCGCCACGACGAAGCGCAGCGCCGGCAGGGCCATGCCCGCAGGGTGGGACGAAGAAGCGCCCTGGCACGCTCGCTCGATTGCCAGATATCGCCCGATATCTGGCTGCATTCGCTCACTCCCAGGGCGCTTTTTCGTCACCATCACGGCCTTGTTGGTAGGTTGCCTGCGCCCTAAATGCGCTGCAACATGCCGAACCGCCCGCCCCTGACCGTGCTGATCGCCGCCCCGCGCGGCTTTTGCGCCGGCGTCGACCGCGCCATCCAGATCGTCGAGCTGGCGATCGAGCGCTTCGGCCCGCCGGTCTATGTCCGCCATGAAATCGTCCACAATCGCTTCGTCGTCGATCGCCTGCGCGGCCTTGGCGCGGTGTTCGTCAAGGAATTGGACGAGGTGCCGGACGGACGGCCGGTGATCTTCTCCGCCCATGGCGTGCCCAAGTCGGTGCCCGCCGCCGCCCTCGGCCGCGGCCTCGATTATCTCGACGCCACCTGCCCCCTGGTCAGCAAGGTCCACCGCCAAGCGGAGCGGCTGATCGAGGCCGGGCGCCATATCGTCTTCATCGGCCATGCCGGCCACCCCGAGGTCATCGGCACCTTCGGTCAGGCGCCCGAGGGGGCGATGACTTTGGTCGAGACCGTCGCCGACGTCGCCATGCTGGCGCCCGCCGACCCCGGTAACCTCGCCTTCCTCACCCAGACGACCTTGTCGGTCGATGACACCGCTGAGATCGTCGCTGCATTGAAAGACCGCTTCCCGTCGATCCAGGCGCCGCGCAGCGAGGACATCTGCTACGCCACCACCAACCGCCAGGCGGCGGTCAAGGCGATCGCCCGGCGCTGCCAGCGGATGCTGGTGATCGGCGCCCCCAACAGCAGCAATTCATTGCGCCTCGCCGAAGTCGCCGAGCGCGAGGGCGTCGAGGCGCGCCTCATTCAGCGCGCCGCCGAAATCGACTGGACCTGGCTCGGCGACCCGGCGACGGTTGGCCTGACCGCCGGCGCCTCCGCCCCCGAGGTGCTGGTCGGCGAGGTCATCGACGCCTTGCGGCAACACTTCGACGTGACAACCGAAGAGATCGACCACACGCCCGAGCGGATGGTCTTCAAGCTGCCGCGGGAGCTGGTCGCCTGACTGCGTCCAAGGAGCTCCCACTGGTCGAGATTTTCACCGATGGCGCCTGCCGCGGCAATCCCGGGCCGGGCGGCTGGGCGGTTTTGCTGCGCACCGGCGCCAAGGAGCGCGAGCTGGTCGGCGGCGAGTCGCTCACCACCAACAACCGCATGGAGCTGGTCGCCGCCATCCGCGCCCTCGAAGCGCTCAAGAAACCCTGCCGGGTCGCGCTTTACACCGACAGCAATTACGTCCGCGATGGCATCACCAAATGGATCCACGGCTGGCGGCGCAACGGCTGGCGCACCGCCGACAAGAAGCCGGTCAAGAATGCTGAGCTGTGGCAGGAGTTGCTCGACGCCACTGAACCGCACCGGGTCGAATGGCATTGGGTCAAGGGCCACAGCGGCCATCCCGAAAACGACCGCGTCGATGCTTTGGCCTGCGCCGAAGCGGATGCGCGGCGCTAGCTTGTAGAGCAGAAAGATTCGCTCATCCTGAGTAGCCGCGTCAGCGGCGTATCGAAGGACCGTCCTTCGATATGGGCCTTCTCCCGGACCAAGTCCGGGCTCAGTCCCTACTCAGGATGAGCGGACAATTTACGGGTAGATCTCGGCTTGAAATCTTGCGGATCGATTCCGGCCAGCTCCAACGGCAACCCGCCACCGCGAATCAGGCTGGCGCATAGCAATGACGCCGCCGGCGCCGTCTGGATGCCCATCCCGCCCTGGCCGACGCACCAGAAGAATTGCGGCGAATCGGGGTCGAAGCCGAATTTCATGCCTTTGTCCGGGGCGAAGGTCCTGAGGCCCGCCCATTTGCGCTCGACCGCTTCGACCGGCCAGTCGACCGCGGATTCGAACCGGTCGATGGCGGTGGCGACGTCGATCTCCTCGGGAGCAGCGTCGCAGGGCTCGACCGGCGTTTCATCCAGCGGGCAAACCCACACATTGTTGTCGCCCTCGCCCTTGAAATAGAAGCTTTCGTGGAGGTCGGTGACGAACGGCAGGTCCTTAAGGCCGGTCCGGCCGATTCGCAGCTGCACCACCGTCCGCCGCTTGGCGACCAAGCCCAGTCCCCGTACCCCGCAGCGCTCGGCGACCTCCTCGCCCCAGGCGCCGGCGGCGTTGACCAGGATCGGGGCCGTCACCTCGCCGGCCTTGGTCTCGATCCGCCAGCGGCCGTCGGCCTCCCGTGCCCGCGACAGCTCGGCATCGGTCCGCACGCCGCCGCCGCCGCGCCGCACCGCCGATAGGCAGGCGTGGTGGAAGGCGGCGACCTCGATGTCGGCGCAGCTGCCCTCGAACCAGGCCCCGGTCCATTGCTCGCGCAGGCCGGGAATCAGCCGGTCGAGCGCGGCGCGGTCGAGATGCGTCGGGACGAAATCTTCGGCCAAGTCGCCGAGGTCCTCGAAAGACTCGGCGCCGGCGTGAGTCAGATGCACCGCCCCGCGCGTGCGCAGCAGCGGCGTCTCGCTGCCCGGCCAGCCGGCGTCGAAGAACGCCCGTGAGGCCAGGGTCAGCCGCCGCTCCGGCGTGTCGCCGCCAAGGCTCGCCTGCCAGAAAGCGGCCGAGCGGCCGGTGGCGTGGCGCCCGCACAGACCCTCCGCCTCGATGATCAGGACCCTGGCGTCCGCGATCAGCCGGGCGCCGAGGCTGGCGCCCGCGATTCCGCCTCCGACGATGACAATGTCATAGCTGTCCATGCCGGCGCGTGGTTACGGTTTGGAAAGCCGTGGCGTCTAGGGGGAGCTGATGATGAATGCCGGATTCACCGAATTGCTGCTTGGGGCGCTGGCCATCCTGCTGATCGTCGCCGCGATCATCGACGTCAGGACGTTCACCATCTCGAACGGGCTGAATTTGACAGTGGCGCTGCTGGCGCCGCTCTATTGGTGGTCGATCGGCCTGCCCTTGTGGCCCGACGCGGCGATCCAGGTCGCGGTCGCCTGCGGCGTCTTCGCCGTCCTCGCCGCCACTTTCTACATGGGAATGATGGGCGGCGGCGACGTCAAGCTGGCCGCGGCGCTGGCGCTTTGGTTCCGACCTTTCACGACTCTCAAGATTCTCGTGATCATGTCGCTGGCCGGCGGGCTGCTGACATTGATTGTTCTCGCCCTGCACAAAAAGCGCGCAAAATCGCCGATTCCGGGCGATTCGCCGGCGGTTAAACCGGAAGTGCCATACGGCGTCGCCATCGCAATCGGCGCGCTTTGGATTCTCGCCCAACGCTTTCTTAACCAATTTGCCTGATTTGTGGGGACGATTTCGAGGGAACCCTCAAGGGGAGGCATGTTCGCCATGAACGTGAAGAAAGTCGCGCTGCTCGTAGGAGCGCTGGTCATTGCGGTCGTCACCGCGGTCATGGCCAAGAATATGTTCACCGGCGCCGGGGCCCCATCGGCCGCCGCCGCCCAGGCGGTCCCGACCGGGCCCAAGATCCTGGTCGCCCGCAAGGCGCTTCCGGTCGGCACCATCGTCGACCAGGAAAGCCTCGCCTTCCAGGCCTGGCCGAAAGAACTGGTCCAGAACGCCTATTACCAAGAGGGCACCCCCGAAGCCGACATGAGCAAGCTGCTCGGCACCGTCGTCCGCAACCCGATCACCGCCGGCCAGCCGGTCACTCGCGGTGCCCTGGTCGGCCCCAAGGATCGCGGCTTCCTCGCCGCGGCGCTTGGCCCGGGCATGCGCGCCGTCACGGTTCCGGTGTCGACCACCAGCGGCGTCGCCGGCTTCGTCTTCCCGGGCGACCGCGTCGACCTGGTGCTGACCCAGGAAGTCGCCGGCGGCGGCGATGGCCCCGCCCTCAAGGTTTCCGAGACCATTATGCGCAATCTGCGCGTTCTCGCCACCGATCAACGCACCGACAGCAAGGACGAGGAGGGCAAGACCGTCGTCCGCGCCTTCTCGATGGTCACGGTCGAGGCCACTCCGCGCCTCGCCGAGAAGATCGCCGTCTCGCAATCGCTCGGCACGTTGTCGCTGTCGCTTCGCTCGATCGCCGACAACACGGCCGAGCTGGAGCGCGCGGTCGCCAGTGGCGAGGTCAAGCTGCCGGCTGGGGCAAACCCCGCCGACGAGCGCCGCCTGCTGCTGCAGGTCGCCAACCGTCCGCAGGACACCAACACGACTTTCACGACCGGTGGCGAGGTCTCTCGCTTCCAGCGCACCAGCATCCCGATGCGGACCGCGCCGGCGCCGGCCGCTGGCGGCTCGGGAGGCGGCGCGATCGTCTCGGCCGGTCCGGTCGTCCGTGTCGCTCGCGGCAACAATGTAACCGAAGTTCCGGTGGGAGCCCGCTAAGATGAAGAGCAACACCATCCGCAGCCGCATGTCGCTGGGCACCGCCCTCGCCGCGCTGGCTCTCGGCCTCGGCACCGTCACCGCCGCGGCCCCCGCCATGGCCGAGCGCCAGGCCGGCACCTTCCGCCCCAGCCAGCAGGTCCTGCTGTCGGTCGGCGAAGGCCAGCTGGTCCGCCTGCCGGCCAGCGTCGCCGACGTCTGGACGTCCAACCCGGCGGTCGCCGACGTCTATGTCAGCAACGCCCGCCAGATCAATCTTTTCGGCAAGGGCGACGGCGAGGCGACCGTGATCGCCACCGCCGCCAACGGCTCGGTCGTCTATTCGGCCAATGTCCGCGTCAGCCAGAACATCACGTCGGTCGACGCGATGCTGCGCGCGGCAATGCCGCAGGCCAACATCAAGGTGCTGAACGCCGGCCAGATCGCCGTGCTGACCGGCACCGTCGCTTCGCCCAACGAGGCGGCGCAGGCCGAGCAACTGGTCTCGGCCATGCTCAACCCCGGCGTCGACATGTCGAAAGAAAACGCGACCTGCAAGATTTGCGTCGTCAACCGCCTGAGCACGGCGACGCCGCTTCAGGTCAATCTTCGCGTTCGCATCGCCGAGGTCAACCGCAGCGTCACCAAGTCAATCGGCCTCAACCTGTTGTCGCGCGACACGACCAGCGGCTTCCAGTTCGGTGTTGCCCAGGGCAACGCCGGCACGTTCGGATCGCCAGCGGCCGGTGACACGCCGGCGGTGTCCAAGGCATTCAACGCGATCGCCGGGGGCACTACGCTCGGCGCCGCCGGCCGCCTGTTCGGGCTCGACCTGATCGGAACCCTGGACCTGGCCGCCAAGGACGGACTGGTGACGATCCTCGCCGAGCCGAATCTGACGGCCTTGTCGGGCGAAACCGCCAGCTTCCTTGCCGGCGGCGAATTCCCGGTGCCGATTTCCCAGTCGCTGGGCGCCGTCACCATCGAATATAAGCAATATGGCGTCGGCCTGGCCTTCACGCCGATCGTGCTTGCCGACGGCCGCATCTCGATGCGCGTCCGGCCGGAAGTCAGCGAGCTGTCGAACGAGGGCAGCATCCGCCTCAACGGCTTCAACGTGCCGGCGCTGACCACGCGCCGCGCCGAGACCACCGTCGAGCTCGGCTCGGGCCAGTCGCTGATGATCGCCGGCTTGCTGCGCGATGCCCACACCAACGATGTCAGCAAGGCACCCTTCCTCGGCGACCTGCCGATCCTCGGCGCTTTGTTCCGCTCGACCAGTTTCCGCCGGGCGGAAACCGAGCTGGTGATCATTGTCACGCCGTATCTGGTGCGGCCAGTGTCGACCCAGATGGCGTTGCCGACCGATGGCTACCGTGCCCCGACCGATGCCCAGGGAATGGGCGCCGGCCAAGTCTATTCGGGTACTTCGGGCCCGCGCCCGGCGGTCTCGGCCCCGGCTCCCGGCATGAGCGCCGGTGCCGCCGCCACCGCCGCCCCGGGCTTCAAGCTGTGAACCGCCAAGGTAAGGAAATGAAGATGCGCACCCGTATCGCAATCGTGCTTCTGGCTTCCGCCGTCGCGGCCTGCGCCACGCCTACGGTAGACCAGCCCGCCCGCGGCCTGACTGCG
>DAIPLM010000114.1:0-6060 GCA_036769205.1 Sphingomicrobium sp. | reverse complement strand
CGTCCGCCGGCAATTCCAAGGCGGGGATCGGGCGGCCGAACAGGAAGCCCTGCAATTGGTCGCAGCCCAGGGCGCGCATCACCGCCGCCTCGCGCTCGGTCTCGACGCCCTCCGCCGTCGTCTCGACGCTGAGGCCGCGGGCCAAAGCGAGGATGGCGCGGACGATGGCGCTGCAGTCGCGCTCGCCCTCGGCGGCGCCGGCGACGAAGCTGCGGTCGATTTTGATCTTCGAGAAGCGGGCGCGACTCAAATAGCCGAACGAGGAATAGCCCTTGCCGAAGTCGTCAAGCACCAGCCGGACGCCAATGCCGCGCAGCCGCTCGAGCGCCGCCAGCGTGGTGACGTCGTCGCCGATGAAGATGCTCTCGGTGACCTCGAGCTCCAGCCGGCCCGGCGCCAGGCCGGTCGTCGCCAGCGCCCCGAGCACGGTCTCGGCGATGCCCGAGCCCGACAATTGCGCCGCCGAAATGTTGGCCGCGACCCTTTGCTCGACCGGCCAGCGCATGGCTTCAGCGCAAGCCTCGCGGATCACCCAGTCGCCGATTTGGTGGATCAAGCCGGCATCTTCGATGATCGGCACGAACTGGTCGGGCGGGATCGGCCCGCGCAACGGATGGCTCCAGCGCAGCAAGGCCTCGCGGCCGACCAGCTTGCCGCTGCGGGCGTCGACGATCGGCTGGTAATGGAGCGCCAGCCCGTCGCTGCCGAGCGCGTTGCGGACATCGTTTTCGAGGCTTCGGTAATCCTCGGCGTCGACGAACATCTGCTGCTGGAAGAAGGCGTGGCCGCCGCGGCCGGCTTCCTTGCCGCTGTAAAGCGCCAAATCGGCGCAGCGCATCAGGGTTTCCTCGCGGTTGCCGTCTCGCGGCGCCCGCGAAATGCCGATGGTGGCGCCGATGTGCAGGTCGGCGGCGCCGATGGTGATGGTGCGGGTCAGCTCGGCGATGATCTTGCCGGCGAGCGCGTCCAATGCCTCGTCCTCGCCATCGCCGCGCCAGACCACCGCGAACTCGTCGCCGCCCAGCCGTCCGACGACGCCGTCGCCGCCGACGCAGCTTTCCAGGCGGCGGGCGACCTCGCACAGCAACTGGTCGCCGACCGAATGGCCGAGGGTGTCGTTGACCAGTTTGAAGCGGTCGAGGTCGACCAGCAAAAGCGCGCAGGCGCAATCGCCGCCGACCTGGCGCAATAGAGCTTCCTCGAGTTGCTCGCGCAGTAGCAGCCGGTTGGCGACGCCGGTGAGCGGATCTAGCCGCGCCGCGCGGACTGCGTCATTGCCGCTGAGACGCGTGTCGGTGATGTCGGAGCCGACCCCGCGCCAGCCCTGGAAGCGGCCGTCGGCGTCGATCAGGGGCTTGGCCGAGATCGACCACCAGCGGCGGCCATGGTCGACCGGCACCGCGATGTCGCGAAAGGCGGTGCGCTCATCGGCGTGCAGCATCAGCCGCCGCATGCCGGCCGATAGCTGCACGGCATTGCCGTCGGGGTCTAGGATTTGCCGGGCGTGCATGCCGGTCAACTTCGCCAGCGGCTTGCCGATTGCTTCGGCCATCGCCCGCGACATGTAGGTCAGCTTCAACTGCCGATCGAGTTGCCACAGCCAGTCGCTGCCGCTGGCCTCGAACTCGCGCAGCAGGCCGATCAGGGCGCTCTGCTCCTGCAGGTCGATCTGGGTGCGGACATGGCCGACGAACCGGCGGGCATTGGCAATCGCCGCGGCGCCGACGGCGAAGGTGAAAATCAGGATCAGCACCATATGCACCGGCTGCTGGAACTGGGAGGTCATCACTAACCCGCCAATCGACAGGATCGCCAGATACGTCAGGCACGCTTGTGGGACCGTCGCCAAGCTAATGCTGCCGGCGCTCATCAGCGCGACGATCAACACACCGAGCATCAATTGATGCTCCGTATCGACCTGGGCAAACCAGAAAATCGGCGGCACTAGCCAGATACAAGCAAGCAAGGCGACGATGATGGTGATCGCCTTGACATCCGGCGGGGAGCGGCTCGCATAGGTCGGGTCGAGCCGCAAGCGCACGGCACGAAAGCCGCGAATCGCGCAGATGGCCAAGGCGCACAGGAACCAGGTCTCCAACCAAATATCGGCGACCATGCCGCGCAGCGACCAGGCGACCAGCCCGGCGGCGAGCAATTGCGAGGCAACGGTGATTGGCACCAAGCGGACCAGGGCGTCGAGTTGGGCGCCGCGGACAGCCTTACCGACCGCGTCGGCCGGTTCCCGGAAGGTCAGCAGCTCGCTGAGGGAGTCGGTGTGGCAGACGGCGCCCGGTTCCCCGTCACGGGGACGGAATGCCTGGAGAATTTCCACACCCATGATCGATTTACGCTCCGCGCCCAGGGGCCACTGCTGGCGGCCTTAACGAGAAATAGCAAACCAAAGGTGAAGCCATCAGTCGTTATGGAGCCGCCCGTTGACGAGGTCGTCATAGTCGCTCGCCAACTGCCGCGTCAGGTCGCCGACATCGAAGCTCCACGGGCCGATCGAGCCGACCGGGGTCAACTCGGCGGCGGTGCCGGTCAGGAACGCCTGCTCGAAGCTGTCCAGCTCCTCCGGCCAGATCGGGCGTTCGACGACTTCGACGCCGCGGCGCCGCGCCAGGTCCATGATCGTCCGCCGGGTGATGCCGTCGAGGAAGCAATCGGGCGTCGGCGTGTGCAGCTCGCCGGCGCGGATGAAGAAGATATTGGCCCCGGTCGCCTCGGCGACGCGGCCGCGCCAGTCGAACATCAAGGCGTCGTCGAAGCCATGGTCCTCGGCATGCTTCTTCGACAGCATGGCGATCATGTAGAGGCCGGCCGCCTTGGATTCGGTCGGCGCCGTGTAGGGCGCCGGGCGCCGCCACGGGGCGATGGTCAGGCGGATGCCCTTGGCGGCCTTGGCCGGGTCGAAATATTTGCCCCAGGCCCAACAGGCGATGGCGAGGTGCGGTTTCGACCCCTTGGGACTGACGCCCATTTTCTCCGACCCCAGCCAGGCGACCGGGCGCATGTAGGCATCGGTCATGGCATTGGCCTCGAGCACTTCGCGGCACGCGGCCTCGATCTCGGCGGTGCTCCACGGCAGCTCGAAGCCGAGCAGCGACGCGCTCTTGCGCAGGCGCTCGCAATGCTCGGTCAACTTGAAGATGGTGCCGCCATAGGCGCGTTGCCCCTCGAACACGCTGCTGGCGTAATGCAGGCCGTGGGTGAGGACATGGACGCTGGCTTCGCGCCACGGGACAAGCTTGCCATCGAGCCAGATCCAACCGTCGCGGTCGTCGAAATCGGGGTGTTCGGCCATGAAGTTCCTGAGTGCTGGAGAAGCCTCCGGACTAGGGCTTGCGGGCCTCTTCGGCAAGTTCAGCACCACGTCGGGCCGCGGCGGCAATCGTTTTCGCGATCAGCTCGTCAAGCGCGTGGTCATGGTCGAGCACGGCCAGCCCGGCCTCCGTCGTGCCCTTTGGGCTGGCGACGCGGCGCGCGACTTCGGCCATGCTTTCACCGCCGGCTTCGGCCATCAGCGCCGTCCCGAGCACGGTTTCCAGCGCGATGCGCGCGGCGAGTGCCGGGTTGAGCCCGCGCGCTTCCCCGGCCTTCGCCAAAGCGGCGATGAACCGGGCGACATAGGCCGGGCCGGCGCCGGCGACCGAGCCGATCGCCGCCAGCTCGGGCTCGCTGTCGGTCCACACCGCCAGGCCGAGCAGCCCGAACAGGCCCTGCATCCGCTGGCGTAGTTCGGGATCGGCGTCATGGCTGAACAAGGCCGTCACCCCGCGCCGCTCGGCGGCCGGCAAGTTGGGCATGATCCGCACCACCGACCCGACCCCCGGAAAGCGCGCCCGCAGCGTCTCCGCCTCGACCCCGGCGAGCATCGATACCAGCACGGTTTCCGATGACAGTTTCGGCGCCAGGCCGGGCGCGATGGCGCCGAGCATCTGCGGCTTGAAGCCGAGGACGCAGCGCAGCGGCGGCGGCTCGTCGGGGATGGCGGTCAGCGTCCGCATACCCTCGACCTGGCGGCCGCTCGGCCGGATGACGACCGCCGCGTCGAAATCGACGCCGGCCGTCTGCCAGCCCTCGATCAGAGCGCCGGCCATATGGCCGCAACCGACGAACCAGGTTGTGGGGAGTGCAATCATAATTCCTCCCCGCGAGCGCGGGTCGTGGTGAGGTGGCAGCCGCGCCAGCGGCTAACGGAGGGGCCCCTCCACCGCTCTTCGAGCGGTCCCCCTCCCCGTCGCTGCGCGACAGGGAGGATTTTACGCCTCACCCGCCGTCTCGATCAGCGCCGCCGAAATCGCCTCGCCCGGCGACTTGCCCCCCCATAGGACGAACTGGAAGACCGGGTAGAAGCGCTCGCATTCCTCGAGCGCCGCCTCGGCGATCGATTCCGCCTGCTCGAACGACAGGCTGTCGCTTTCGCCGACCATCGCCGCGTGGCGGAAGACGATCAGGCCGGAGCCCGACCAAAGCTCGAAATGGCCGAGCCACAATTGCTCGTTGATTAGCCCCAAGGCCTCGTAGATGGCGCCGCGCTTTTCGGCGGCGACCTTGATGTCGGGGAAGGCGAGGAACTGCAGCACCTGGTCCTCGCCGCGCCACACGCCGCGCAGCTCATATTGCGCCCAGCTGCCGGTGGCCGAAGCGACGATCTCGCCGTCGCCGGTGCGCTCGCAGGCCCAGCCGCGGGCCTCGAAATATTGCTCGAGCACCTCGATCGGGGCGCCGTCGTCGCGCTCGTCGGTTTCCGGCTCCTCGGTCAGGATCAGAGTCCCTTGGCCTTGCCGGCCTTCGGCTTGGCGGGGGCGCCCGACTTTGCCTCGAGCGCGATGATCCGCGCCTTCAACGCCTCATTCTCGTCGCGGGCGGCGGCGGCCATCGCCTTGACCGCCTCGAACTCGTCGCGGCCAACAAAATCCATGCCGCCCATCCATTCGCGCATCTTCTCGCGCGCCGAGGCCTGCGCCTCGCGGCCCATGCCGGCGAACGTCCCGGCGGCGCCGTTGACCATCTTGACGAGGTCGTCGAACATCTTGTTCTCGGATTGCATGGCCCAAACTCCTTCGGCGGCCCATTTAGGGACGCGGCCGCTCAACCGCCAGCCTTCTCGGCGCCGAGCAGAAATTCCTTATTGCCTTCCGGGCCGGTGATCGGGCTTTGCGTGATGCCGACGACGGCCCAGCCTTGCGCCGCGACCCAGGCCGCCGCTTCGTCGCAGACGCGCTGGTGAACGGCGGGATCGCGGACGACGCCGCCTTTCCCTACCTCCGCGCGCCCGGCCTCGAACTGCGGCTTGACCAGGGCGATCAGCCTGGCGCCCGGTTTCGCCAGGTCCAGCGCGGCGGCCAGCACCTTCGCCAGCCCGATGAAGCTGGCATCGCAGACGATGAAGTCGACGGGCTCGGGGACGATTTCGCGGGTCAGATTGCGCGCGTTGGTCTGCTCGTGGACGATGACGCGCGGGTCCTGGCGCAGCTTCCAGGCGAGCTGGTTGGTGCCGACATCGACCGCATAGACTTTCGCCGCCCCGCGGCTCAGCAGTACATCAGTGAACCCGCCGGTCGACGAGCCGACGTCAAGCGCCAACGCGCCGGTCACATCGAAGCCGAAATGCGTCAACCCATGGTCGAGCTTAATGCCGCCGCGAGAAACCCAGGGATGATCCTTGCCGCGCACCTCCAGCGCCGCGTCCTCGGCCAGCATGTCGCCCGCCTTGGCGATCTTCCGCTCCCCGCTGAACACCGCGCCGGCCATGATCAAAGCCTGCGCCCGGCTCCGGCTCTCCGCCAGCCTGCGAGCGACGAGCAACTGATCGGCGCGAGCTTTGCTCACAAGGTCAGTAAAACAATGTGAGGTAGAGAAAGCCGCATTCGATCACCACGCCAGCCGAGAAAATCGTCCAGAACACCGCGGGCTGTTCATCGCGCCGAAAGCCTTCGCCATCTGCAGACGCGCCGCCTTTCTTGAGCATGCGAATCAACACGAATGCTCCAAAGGCTGACGCAACTAGTCCAGCGATGTTGACATCCATCAGCAAGTTCTACGCCCGAGCCTCCT
>DAIPLM010000113.1:0-6158 GCA_036769205.1 Sphingomicrobium sp. | reverse complement strand
CGGAGCTTGCGGTCACTTAGACGCGCGCGGCCGAGTCTTCAAGGGATTGCGGGCGTCTCTCCCTTGCACCGCGTGCGGTCCCTCGCTAGGTCGCCGCCCAATAGGAGTGTAGCTCAGTTGGTAGAGCATCGGTCTCCAAAACCGAGGGTCGTGGGTTCGAGTCCCTCCACTCCTGCCATTGCAACGAAAATTTGAGCCGCGCGAAGGCGCGAAGGCGCCAGGAATGGGTTCGCGCGGAGGCGCGGAGAAGATTCCGACGCGTCCGCCCGCCGCTCAAGCTTGTGGCGATTTGCTTCGCGCCTTCGCGCCTTCGCGTGAAACCTTATTTTCCTCGGCGTTACCGCATGCTCATGAAGCCGCCTAAGCGGCGATATCGTAGGGCTGGATTTCGCCCGATAAATACAAATTGCGCGCCTTGGTTCGGCTGAGCTTGCCCGAGCTGGTGCGCGGCAAAGTGCGCGGCGGGACCAATTCGACGACGGGGGTGATGCCGGTGATCGCCCGCACCCGCTCGCGGATGTCGTCGCGCAGGCGGCCGCGCTCCTCGGGGTCCGACACCCGGCAATGGACGAGGACGGCGGGAGTCTCCTCGCCGCCGGCACCGGTAATGGCGAAGGCGGCGATGTCGCCCGACTTGAAGCCGGGCAATTGCTCGACCGCCCATTCGATGTCCTGCGGCCAGTGGTTGCGGCCGTTGATGATGATCATGTCCTTGGCGCGGCCGACGATGAACACGTAGCCGCCCGAGAGATAGCCCATGTCGCCGGTGTCGAGCCAGCCGTCAGCGGACAGGCAGGCGCGGGTCGATTCCTCGTCGCGGAAGTAGCTGTGCATGACGCTCGAGCCGCGGCAGTAGAGCTTGCCGATCGAGCGCTCGGCGAGGATGGCGCCGTCGCCGTCGCGGACCTCGACCGCCATGCCTTTGACCGGCTTGCCGCAATTGACGATGGCGCGATAGCGGCGCGGCCGTTCCTGGGCGGGCGTGCCGGCGCCGGCCAGCTCGCTTTCCTCGACCAGCTCGATACGGATGCCCTCGCCCGGCGGCATGATCGACACCGCCAGCGTCGCCTCGGCGAGGCCGTAGCTGGGGCAGAAGGCGGATGCCTTGAAGCCGGCGTCGGCGAAGCTGTCGACGAACGCCTGCATGACGTCCGGCCGGATCATGTCGGCGCCGTTGCCGGCAATCCGCCAGCGCTGGAGGTCGAAGCGGTCGGCGGCGCGAGTCTGCGAACTCATCCGCCGCGAGCAGATGTCATAGCCGAAGGTCGGCGAGTAAGAGAGCGAGGTGCCGGGGTTGCGGCTGATGAGGTCGAGCCAGGCCAAAGGCCGGCGGGCGAAATCCTCGGTCTTCAGATAATCGACCGACAATTGGTTGGCGATCGGCGACAGCATGCAGCCGACCAAGCCCATGTCATGGTACCAGGGCAGCCAGCTGATCACTCGGTCGGTGTCGATGATACGGGTGCCGCAGGCATGGGCATGGAGGTTGTCGAGCAACGACCGGTGGGTGACGGCGACGCCATGCGGGAAGCGGGTCGAGCCGCTGGAATATTGCAGATAGGCGATCTCGTTCTCGCCCGCCGGCGGCAGCTCGGCCGGCGACTGCTCGAGTTCCTCCAGGCTCTCCCAGCTGCGGCTGTCGACCTTGCACAGAAGGGCGGCGTCGCCGGCGAACTCGGCCAGCTCCCGCGGGTAGAGGAACAATGCCGGGTCGCTGCTGGTCAGCATGACGGTCAATTGCTCGACATAGGCCTCCCGCCCGCCGAAGCTGGTCGGCAGCGGCAGCGGCACCGGCCACAGGCCGGCATAGACGGCGCCGAAGAAGCTGGCGGCGAATTCGGGGCCGGTCTCGGCGACCAGGGCCAGCCGCTCGCCTGGCTCGAGGCCGAGCGCCATGAAGCGCCGGGCATTGGCCAAAGCGTCCTCGCGCAACTCGGCATAGGGATAGGCCCGGGTCAGCGCGCCGCGGGCATCGTGGAAGTTCATGCCGCGAGCGCCCTCGGCGGCATAATCGAGCGCCTCGCCAAGCGTCGCGAAGTCGGCCATTCGCCGCGGCAAGGCGTCGAGAGTCGGCGTCGCCCCCGGCGGCGCCAGGCCGGCGTCCACCGTCAAATCGCGCTCGACCAGGCCGAGTTTTTGCACGTCTCTCATCCATCCAGGCCGCATGGCCGCCAATTTCGTGGCCAAAGCTGTGGTCGGCAAACGTGGCAGGATCATGGCGATTGCGGCGGGCCGGGCCGCGACCTAGGCATAAGGCAATGCGCCGAAGCGGCCCCCGCAAGCCCCGTCCGCCGCTGGACGAGGACAAGCTCAACGAGCTGATGCTGGCCTATGTCGGCCGCTTCGCAACCAGCCGCGCCCGCCTCGCCGCCTACCTCTCGCGCAAACTTCGCGAGCGCGGCTGGGCCGGCGCCGGCGAAGCGCCGGTCGAGGCCCTGGTGGCCAAGGCGGCGCGGGTCGGGTTCGTCGACGATGCCGCCTTCGCTTTGTCCAAGTCCCGCTCGCTGACGGCCCGCGGCTATGGCGAGCGCCGGCTCGGCCAGGCGCTGCACGCCGCCGGCATCGCCGAGGCAGACGGCGAAGCGGCGCGTGGCCATGCCCGCGACGATGCCGTCGAGGCCGCGCTGCGCTTCGCGGGCAAGCGCCGAATCGGACCTTTCGCCGCGACCGCCGCCGACCCGGCGGGACGCGAGAAGGCGCTGGCGGCGATGGTCCGGGCCGGCCACGGCTTCCGACTCGCCAAGGCCATCCTCGCGCTTGCCCCAGGCGCCGCCATCGACCGACAGACGCTTGAAGACGAACGATGATTTCGGGCCCGGTTTAATATTGTTTAATGCCGTCGCGGCTCGTGATATTGGTTGGAGGTGCGTCAGATGAGTGCCGAAGCGACGCCGATCGCCAATTCGCCAAAAGAGGCCGACCCTCCTGGCGCGGTTGCCGATTCACAATCTTCGGTAGAGCCAATCACGGTGGAAATCCTGAGCGACGAAGAGGCTTTCCCGGGCGGCATCCATGTCGAGGGCCGGGTCAAATGGTTTGACGCCACGCGCGGCTTCGGATTCCTGGTCAGCGAGCAGGTCGAAGGCGACATCCTCATCCATTTCTCGGTGCTCCGCGACCATAACCGGCGCAGCCTGCCCGAAGGGGCGCTGATCGAATGCATCGCCGAGCGGCAGGATCGCGGGCTGCAGGCGCGCAAGATCCTGGCGATCGATTTGTCGACGGTCTTGCCCGCCGGCGCCAGGCCGTCCATTCCATCCGCCAACCGGGCCGACCGCAAAGCCTTGAGCGACGCGGCCGGGCCCTATGAGCCGGTGGAGGTGAAATGGTTCAACCGCGTGAAGGGCTATGGGTTCGTCAACCGGGTCGAAGTGCCGGAGAGCGACATCTTCGTCCACATGGAAACGGTGCGGGCGGCGGGGATCGGCGACCTGGAGCCGGGCGACCGGCTGGAAGCGCGGGTCGCGGACGGGGCGAAGGGGCTGACCGCCGTCGAGCTTCGCCGCGAATAGGGCCCAGACCCGTAACCGACAACGGCCGTGACGGAGCGGATTTTGCCGCAGGGCCAGGAGCGAGGAGCGAGCGATGCTAGGCATCGCGATCGACGAGCGACGCAGCATTGCGTCAAAAGCCGCCCGCCGCTTCGCGGTCGGCCGGAGAAGCCCGCCGGTCGGCGTCGCTGGCTTGCGCGTAGCTTCAGCTACGCGTCTGCGCTGCGCTCCTTGCCAGCGGGCTTCTCCGGGCGATCCCGGCCATTGCCGGTTACGGGTCTGGACCCTCAGCTGGCGCGCTTTGGCGCTGGCCCTGCTGTTGCCGGTCGCCGCCTGCCAGCCGTCGGCGTCCTCCGCCGTGGCGCTTGAACGCTCGCCCGCCGGCCTCGACCAGGTGCCGCTGACCATCACCACCGCCAACGGCAAGACCCACAAGTTCGTCGTCGAAGTCGCGCGCACGCCCGAGGAGCAGACGCAAGGGCTGATGAACCGCCAGTCAATGCCCCCCGACCGCGGCATGATCTTCCCCTACGAGCCGCCGCAGGCGGTCGCCTTCTGGATGAAGAACACCCTGATCCCGCTCGACATGATCTTCGTCGCCCCGGGCGGAAAGATCCTGCGCATCGAGGACAATGCCGTGCCTCTGTCGCTCGAGCCGGTCGGCTCCGGCGAGGCGGTCGAGGCGGTGCTGGAGCTCAATGGCGGCCGCGCCGCCGCGCTCGGGCTCGCCGCCGGCGACCAGGTCGCCTGGAAGCACTAGCTTGCACTCCCCCGCGCGACGGGGCAGAGGCTCGGGGCCATGGGATTGTTCGGAAAATTCTTCAGCCCGACGTGGTGGAACGGAGCGACGTTCGGCACGGCGCTGTGGACCAAGCGCAACGGCAACCAGGTCGGCGCCGACGAGGCCGGCAACATGTATTTCGAGAGCAAGGGCAGCCCCGGCCGCCGCTGGGTCATTTATGCCGGCAGCAACGACGGCAGCCGCGTGCCGCCGGGCTGGCAGGCCTGGCTGCGCGGCACCATCGACGCGCTGCCCGAGCAGGGGCTGCCGCCGCGCCGCCGATGGGAGAAGGAGCCGGTGCCCAATTTGACCGGCAGCGACGAGGCCTGGGTGCCGTCGGGCTCGCTCCGCGCCGAGGGCGTGCGCGCGGCGACGACCGGCGACTATAGCGCCTGGACGCCCGACGAAGCGTGAGAGCAGCCGCCCTTTTGCTGGTCGGAGCCGTGGCACTGGCCGGCTGCAGCCGCGGCGCCGACGAGCCGCCGGAGGGCAATGCCGTCACCATCGAAGTGCCGCGCTCGGCCGCCGATTTGCCCGGCGTGACGCCGATGGCCGAGCGGGTGGCGGTCCTCGGCCTCTTGAACAAGCGCAACGGCATCGTCCGTGACATCACCCTGAAGCCTGGGCAGGCCTTGCGGATCAAGGACGTCGTCGTCCGCCTGCGCGCCTGCGAGACGACGGCGCCGTGGGAGCTGCAGAAGCTGACCGGCGCCTTTATCCAGGTCGACGTCCAGCGCACCGACAAGGACTGGAACCGGGTGTTCTCCGGCTGGGTCTACAAAGAAAGCCCGTCGCTCAACGTCGTCGAGCATCCGGTCTATGACGTCTGGCCCAAGAGCTGCGCGATGAGCTTCCCCGCCGGCCCCGCCGCCCCGGCCGCGCCCGCGGCTTCGAGCAAGGCATCGAGCGCGCCGAAATCCGCCGCCGGCAATGCGTCCGCGCCGGCGCCGCCCGCCCCCGAGCCGCCGACCGAATCCGTCCCCAGCGCCGTCGCCAGCAACGCCACGTAGGTATCGCGCGGCACCGTCACCGCGCCGAGCGAGGCCAGGTGGGCGGTCATGAACTGGCAGTCGAGCAGGCTGAAATGGCCGACCCGCAGCCGGGCGACCAGCCAGGCGAGCGCCACCTTCGAGGCGTCGGTGGCGCGGCTGAACATCGATTCGCCGAAGAAGGCCCGGCCCAGCCGCACCCCATAGACCCCGCCGACCAGCTCGTCCCCGCGCCAGCATTCGATCGAATGGGCATGACCGGCGGCATGGAGCCCCAACGTCGCCCGCTCGATCTCGGCGTTGATCCAGGTCTCGGCGCGCGCCGCGCAGCCGCGAATGACCTCGCCGAACGCCGCATCGCGGGTGACCGTGAAGCGGCCCTGGCGCAGCGTCCGCTCAAGCGAGCGCGAAAGATGAAAGCCGTCGAGCGGGATGATCGCCCGGTGGCGCGGCTCGACCCAGAAAATGTCCGCCGCCTCGCGGCTGTCGGCCATCGGGAAGATGCCAGCCGCATAACCGCGCAGCAGCAATCGAGGGTCAAGGCCGGTCATCGCCCAACTATGACTCGTGTCGATGCAAATTGTCAGCCTGCGACATCGGGCCCTGCCGGATTCTGGTTCACGCAAAGGCGCGAAGGCGCAAAGTCGCCGTGGCCGTTGACGACGCGCTTGACCCCCTCGCGGAAAGTTTCGCAGCCAAAATTCATGAGCAGCCCCAAAGGCTGCTCCAGCAAGCGGAGATATGTCAGCAGTTGCTTGGCGTGGACTGGAGCGTTGCGCTGTACCGATTTGATTTCAATGATTAGCGAGTTCTCGACGATGAGGTCGGCGCGAAAGCCAGCGTTCAAAACCAAGCCTCGGAAATTGAGCGCAACCGGGCGCTGGCGGTCAACTGCCA
>DAIPLM010000112.1:0-6222 GCA_036769205.1 Sphingomicrobium sp. | reverse complement strand
GATGACTGGCGGTCGCCTCGAACTCGGCCGCGAGCACGCGTACTGAAACGCAGGCCGAGCAGTCGATGCAGCTGGGCCGGTAAGCCACCGACTGGCTGCGGCGGAAGCCGATTCGGCCAAGCGCCTCGTTCAACTCATTCGAGTTGCGGCCGTTCAACTCGGTGAAGACCTTCCGCTCCGTCTTGCCCGGCAGATACGGACAGGGCGACGGGTTGGTCACAAAGAATTTGGGGAAGCGGAATGGTGCGCTCACTTCAACCCGGCCTCCGATTGGTTACCAAAGCCTTTATGAGAGAGGTAAACGCGGAAGAAAAGACTTTGCTCAGCGGAAAGACGGTTAAAGGGGAATATTGTCCCGCAACGGGTCAGTCGAGAGCAGCGCGATCAACCTGGAAGCCGCCTTCCTCGAGCCGATGGACCAAAGTGTCGATGGCGTCGGAGTCGCGGGCTTCGCATTCGATCTCGATCACCGTGTCCTTGGCCGGCAGCCGGGTGAAGATGCGGTGGTGGCTGACCTCGATGATGTTGACCCCGCATTCGGCGCATTTGGCGGTGATGGCGGCGAGCGCGCCCGGCCGGTCGTGGGCGGCGATCTTGAGGCGGGCGATGCGGCCGTCGCGGACCAATTGGCGGACCAGCACATTGGCCAGCAAATGGGTATCGATGTTGCCGCCGCACAAGATGGTGCCGACGGTGCGCCCGCGGAAGCGGCCGGGATCGGCGAGGATGGCGGCGAGTCCGGCGGCGCCGGCGCCTTCAACGACGCTGCGCTCGACGCTGACCAGCAAGGCGACGGCGTGCTCGATATCGCGCTCGGCGACCAGCTCGATCGAGTCGACCTTGTCCTTGATGATGGCGCGGGTCAGATCGCCCGGCTCCTTGACGGCGATGCCCTCGGCCAGAGTGTCGCCGCCGATCCTACCGTGCTCGCCGTCGACGACGTTTTTCATCGACGGGTAGAGCTCGGCCTCGACGCCGATGACCTCGATTCCCGGCTTGACCGACTTGGCGGCGATGGCGGTCCCCGAGATCAGACCGCCGCCGCCGATCGGGATGACCAGAGTGTCGAGGGCGGGCACCGCCTCCAGCATCTCCAGCGCGACGGTGCCGGCGCCGGCGATGATCTTTGGGTCGTCGAACGGATGGACGAAGACCAGGCCCTGCGCCGCCTCCAGCTCCCGCGCCTTGGCATAGGCATCGTCAAACATTTCGCCATGGAGGACCACGGTGGCGCCATGGCTTTCGGTCTGGGTCACTTTCACCGACGGGGTCGGCTTGGGCATGACGATGGTGACTGGAATGCCGAGGCGGCGGCCGTGATAGGCGACCGCCTGCGAATGATTGCCGGCCGAAGCGGCGATCACCCCGCGCTGGCGCTCGTCATAGGTCAATTGGAGCAATTTGTTGAGCGCGCCGCGTTCCTTGTAGGCGGCGGTGAACTGCAGATTCTCGAACTTCAGCCAGATGTCCGCCTCGGCCATGTCCGACAGCAGGCGGCTGCGCAGCATCGGCGTCCTGACGATCGCGCCGTCGATGCGGGCGGCGGCGGCGCGGATGTCGTCGATGGTCGGCGGCGTCATGGGCATGGCCGGCACCGCTAGCCCTTCCCGCTGCGGCAAACAATGCTATCCAACTGGCCCATGAAGACGCCCCTGATCGCGCTCGCCGCGCTGCTCTCTTCTCCTGCCCTGGCCGACACCGTCATCGACAATGTCAACGGCATCCAAATCGGCGCCGACGGCAAGCTGCAGCATTTCGTCGGCCTGCAAATCGGCGATGACGGCAAGGTCATAAGGACGCTCGGCCCGCTCGACGACATCGCTATTCGCGGCGCGCGGATCGACGGCGGTGGCAGGACCCTGTTGCCCGGGCTGATCGACGCCCATGGGCATTTCATGGGCCTGGGCTTCGCGGCGCTCCAACTCGACTTGACCGGCGCCGCCTCGCTCGCCGAACTGCAGCAGCGGCTAAAGGATTATGCGGCGGCCGACCCGAATGCGCGGTGGATCGTCGGGCGCGGCTGGAACCAGGAATCCTGGCCGATCACGACGTTCCCGACCGCCGCCGACCTCGATGCGGTCGTCAGCGACCGGCCGGTGGTGCTGACCCGCGTCGACGGCCATGCCCTGGTCGCCAACAGCGCGGCGATGCGGGCGGCGGGCGTGACGGCGGCGACGGCCACGCCGAGTGGCGGTCGGATCGAGAACGGCCTGTTCGTCGACAATGCGATGAGCCTGATCGAGGCGAAAGTGCCGGCCCCCACCGCCGCCGAAGCCGACGCCGCGCTCGCCAAGGCGCAGGAAATCATGCTCGGCTTTGGCCTCACCGCCATGGCCGACATGGGGACGTCGGCGGACGGCTGGGCGGCGATGAATCGTGCCGGTGGGACCGGCCGGCTGAAGGTCCGAATCATGTCTTACGCCGCGGCGCTGCCGGCGCTCGCCGCCATCGGCCGCACCGCACCGACCAACTGGCTTTATGGCGACAAGCTGCGGATGGGCGGGGTCAAGCTCTACGCCGATGGCGCGCTCGGCTCGCGCGGCGCCTGGCTGAAGCGGCCCTATGCCGACAGACCGGACTCGGTCGGCTTGCGCTTCCTGACCGACGCCGAGCTCGCCGACCAGGCCGGCAAGGCGGCGGCGATGGGCTTCCAGGTCGCCATCCACGCCATCGGCGACGCCGCCAACGCCCAGGTGATTGCGGAATATGAGAAATTGTCGCGGCAGTACGGCACCGACCGCCGCTGGCGGATCGAGCATGCCCAGATCGTCGATCCCGCCGACATCCCGCGCATCGCCAAAGCGGGAATCATCGCCTCGATGCAACCCACGCACCAAACCAGCGATCGGCTGATGGCCGAAAAGCGCCTCGACCCGCCGCGGCTGGAAGGCGCCTATGCCTGGCGGGCGATCGAGAAGAGCGGCGCCGTGCTGGCCTTCGGGTCCGACTTTCCGATCGAAAGCCCCAATCCCTTCCCCGGTTTGTCGGCGGCGATCAGCCGGCAGGACCCGCACGGCCAGCCGCCGGGCGGCTGGCAGCCACAGGAGCGCGTCAGCTTCGAGACCGCCCTCGCCGGCTTCACCCGCTACGCCGCTTATGCCGGCTTCGCCGAGGACCGCATCGGCATCCTCGAGCCCGGCAAATGGGCCGACTTCGTCCTCGTCGACCGCGATCCGACCAAGGTCGATCCGCAGTCGCTGGCGGCAACCCAGGTGCTGGAGACCTGGGTGGCGGGCAAGAAAGTGTGGGCCAAGCCAGCTAGCGGTGGCTCTGCCGAGCGCGGTCGATGAGCATCGAGGGGGTGAGGATCTGCGGCAATTCCTCGACTGCCTTCCCCGGCTCGTACCAAAGATAAAGCGGCACGCCCGCCCGCCCCCGGCTTTCCAGGAAACGGGTGATCGCCGGATCGCCGTTGGTCCAGTCGCCGGCCAGCACCTTGGCTCCTGCTTGCTTGAACGCCTCGCGCACGGCGTCGCGGTCGATCGCCGCCACCTCGTTCGCCTTGCAGGTCAGGCACCAGTCGGCGGTGAAATAGACGAAGACCGGCTGGCCCTTGGCGAGATGCGCCGCGACCCGCGCCTGGCTCCATGGCTCGGCGCCCTCGACGGCGCGCGTGGTGGTGCTTGGTGAGGGCAGCGCCCTGACCAAAGCGAAGGCGGCAAGGCCCATCGCGATGACAGCAACGAGGCCGAAGGCTCGCCCGCCGCGCTGGGCGACGCCATAGCCGATGGACAGGATGGCGACGGCGGCGATCCCGCCGACACCCACCAGCAGCCCATCCGCCCCGCCGAGGCGCCACAGCAGCCACAGGCAGCCGGCCGCGGTCAAGGCCATGGGGATGGCGAGGATGCGCTGGAGCCTGGCCATCCACGGGCCAGGCTTGGGCAGCCGCGAACGCAACGCCGGCACGAAGGCGACGAGGAGGAAGGGAATCGCCAACCCCAACCCGAGGGCGGCGAAGACGATGATCGAGCCGGCGAGCGGCAGCAGCAAGGCCGTGCCCAGCGCCACCCCGAGGAACGGCCCCGCACAGGGCGTGGCGACAAAGGCGGCGAGCGCGCCGGTCCCGAAGCTGCCCGCCGGCCGCGCGCCGCCGGCGAGCACCGGCAGCTCGAACACCCGCAGCAGATTGAGCGTGATCGCCGTCACCAGCAGCAGCAACAAAAGGATGGTGCGCGGGTCCTGGAGCTGGAACGCCCAGCCGGCGGCGCTGCCCCCGGCGCGGATCGCCAGTAACAAGGCGCCCAGCGCCCCGGTGCCGACCACCGCCCCCGCCGCATAGGCCAAGGCGTCATGCCGCGCCTCGCGCTCCTCGCCGCCAGCCCGCGCCAGATGCGCGGCTTTCAATGCCAGGATCGGGAACACGCAGGGCATCAGGTTGAGCAACAGGCCACCGACCAGAGCGCCGAGCACCGCCCACCACAAAGCCGCCATGTCCAGCGCGCCGACCGCGACGCCGCCGCCGGGAACCGCGCCGGGGGTGGCGGTGAACTCGAGGCCGCGGCCGTCCCCGAGCGCTAGCACGCCGGCAAATCGCGCCGGCTCGCCGCGCTTGCGCTTCAATTCGGCGATGAGCGTGTCCCCGGCGCGCCGAAAGCCTTGCGGCGCCGCATAATCGACCGGCCCGTCGATCAGCGGGAAGACATAGGGCTCACCCAATGCGACGTTGGCAGGAAGCGGGATGGCGAGGCGCAATGTGTCGCCGGCGAGCTCAAAATGCGCCGGGCTCGCGAGCGGACGCGGGAGCAACTGCCGCCATTGGTCGAAGCGGGTCCGCTCGCTGGCGGCGCCCTCCCCGACCGACACCTGCAACGAGAAGCTGCCGCGCTCCGGCACGCAGATCTTGTCGGTGCAGGCCAGCCATTGCGCCTCGGCGGCGACGGTTAGCATGCCGCGTGCGTCTCGCGGTGCCTTCAATCGCACCAGCACCGCATGGTCGCGCTCGTAGACGTAGTTCATCAGCCCGCCGATGTTCAGCCGCTGCGGCACCGGATAGCGGAGTGGCCCAAGGCTGGCGCCGCTCGGCAACGACCATTCGACCTTCATTGGCAAACCGGCGTCGCCAGGGTTCTGCCAATAGCCGTGCCAGCCCTGGCGTGTGTGCATGACGATCGCCAGCTCGACCTCGCCGCCAGGCCGCACCGGTCCTTCGGCGACCAGCTCCGGCTGGATGGCGTTGACGCGCGGTTGCTGTACCGCCGCCGGCGCGGCTAGCAGCGCGAACAGCATAAAAAGGAAAAACCGAAGCAACACCAAATCCGTTCGGGCTGAGCTTGTCGAAGCCCTGTACTTCCTTATTCGCGGGAAGAAAGACAGCCCTTCGACAAGCTCAGGGCGAACGTTGTTTTTAGCTCAATCGAGGTTCGGCCGCAGCCAGCGCGCCGCCGTCTCGATCGGAATGTCGCGGCGAACGGCATATTCGGCGAGCTGGTCCTGGCCGATCTTGGCGACCCCGAAATACTGGCTGTCGCGGTGGCCGAAGTAGAAGCCGGAGACCGCCGAGGCCGGCAGCATGGCGAAATTGTCGGTCAAGGTGACCCCCGCCGGCTCGCCGCCGAGCAGGCCGAACAGCAGGCGCTTCAGGCTGTGGTCGGGACAGGCCGGATAGCCGGGCGCCGGGCGGATGCCCGCGTAGCTCTCGCGGATCAGCTGGACGTTCGAATAATGCTCGGTGCCGGCATAGCCCCAGGCGCTTTCGCGGACATGCTGGTGCAGCCGCTCGGCGAAGGCCTCCGCCAACCGGTCGGCCAGCGCTTTCAGCAGGATGTCGGAATAATCGTCGTTGGCGGCCCGGAACCGCTCAATATGCGGCTCGATGCCGTGGATGCCGACTGCAAAGGCGCCGATCCAGTCCTCGCCGGCGGGGTCGATGAAATCGGCCAGGCACATGTTGGCCCGGCCCTCGCGCTTCTTCACCTGCTGGCGGAGGAACGGCACCCGGATTTCCTCATTGCCGGCGAGGACCAGCACGTCGTCGCCCTCGCGGCGGCAGCGCCACAGGCCGACGGTGCCCCGGGGCTGCAGCCAATGCTCGGCGATGATCTTGTCGAGCATCGCCTGCGCGTCCTCGAACAGGCCGCGGGCGCTCTCGCCGACGATCGGATCGTCGAGGATCGCCGGATAATTGCCGGCCAATTCCCAGGCGCGGAAGAAGGGCGTCCAGTCGATGTGCGACTTCAAGTCGCGCAGCGGCCATTCGCCGAACTCCTGCAAGCCGGGCCG
>DAIPLM010000111.1:0-6254 GCA_036769205.1 Sphingomicrobium sp. | reverse complement strand
GGCTGGTGCAGGAGAAGATCAAGCAGCCGCTGGCCGAGGAATTGCTGTTCGGCAAATTGGTCAACGGCGGCGAGGTCAAGGTCCGAATCAAGGACAATGCGCCGGCGTTCGAAATCACGCCGGCAGCGCCCAAGGCGAGCAAGAGCAAGCCAAAGCCGCCCAAGGCAACCGCACGGCGCAAGGCTGGAGCTTCCGAAACGGAATAGGCTCCCCGGCGGCGACTTAGGCGAGCGCTTTCGCCACCGCTTCGCGCGATTGCGCATGCAACGCCCAGAAATTGGGCACCGAGCGCCCGGCCAGCTTCTCCTGGAGCACGGCAAGATGCGAGGTCCAGCCGCCACCGAAGTCCTGCGCGCCGGTGCCGCTCTGGATACCGCTGTGGGTCAGGACGAGCCGAGTGCGGTCGCCGTTGGCGAATAGCTCAAAGGTCGCCACGCCGTTCTTCCCCTCGCCGAAGGTGAAGGCGAGCACTTGCTCCGGCTCGAAGCGGACGACTTTTTCATGGCTGACGGCGCCCTTGTGCTTTGCATATTCCTCCGGACAGGGAACGCCGTCGGCCGACAGCTTGTCATGATCGAAGACCAGGTCGAGGTCGCCATTGGCGCGGGCATCGCTGCCACCCGCGAACCATTGGGAGCGCAGCTCGCCGTCGACGAGATAGCGCCAGACGGTCGCGACCGGTGCGTCGAGATGGCGTTCGAGCCGAATCGTGTCGGGTGCGGTGCGCTCGACGGGCTTAGTCATCAATTCAGCCATTGTTCGTCTCCATTTGGCGAGAGAGTGTGTCGAGAATCATGGTCCAACCATGCCGAACGGGCTCGGCATAGGACGCCCATTTCCCGGGAATTTCATGGGTCAGCGTCACCCGGCAGCCTTTCGGCCCGGCCGCAAAATCGACCGTCACCGTCGACCAGTCGCCTTCAACCGTCCCCGGGCCACGGAACAGGAAGACCAGCCGGCGCAGCCGGTCGATCACCAGATATTGGCCATGATGCTCCGCGTCGCCGTCGGAGCGGCGGTCGGTGATCAGGAAGCGTCCGCCGACCCGACCGTCGATGTAGCAGCGAACGATCTTCCCTTCCGGGGTCGCGAACAGGAAATCGGCCGCTTCGCGCGGATCGAGCCAGGCGTCGAATACAAGTTCGATCGGCGCTGCGATGTCGTGCGTCACGGTGACGACTGTGGGCGCGGTCATTTGCCCGTCCTTTTGTCGCCTTCGACCAGTGCCTGCAGCCGGTCGAGACGGACCGTCCAGAAGCGCTCCCACTGCTTGAGCCAGCGCTCGGCCTCGGCCAGCGGCTCGGCCTGCAAGGTGCAGATTTGCCGGCGGCCGTCCCTGCGCCTGGCGATCAGACCGGCGGCTTCGAGCACCTTCACATGCTTGGCGGCACCGGCGAAGCTCATGGCGAACGGCTCGCCAAGCTCGCCGATGGACTTTTCGCCCAGCGCCAGGCTGGCGAGCATGCCGCGGCGGGTCGGGTCGGACAGAGCCTGGAACGTCGCGTCGAGTCGTTTTTCAACCATGTGGTTAAATAAACGCCTCGCGATTTGATTGTCAACCGCCTAGTTTAATGACGTTCGTCGACAAGCGGCTTGCCGAGCGCGCCGGAAAGTTCAATCCTGCGCACAATCTTGCCGAGGGGAGCTTTCCATTGCCGCTGATCCGAATCCTGTCGCCGCTGGCGATCGTCCTTGCCGCGTCCGCGCTCACCGCGCCGGCCAGCGCCGCGCCGGCGACCGGCCCGACCACCGCCTTCACCGGCGCCGATTTGTTCAACCTGGAAGTCGCCAGCGATCCCCAGATCACCCCTGACGGGCGGACGATCGCTTATGTCCGCCGCTCCAATGACATCATGACCGACAAGGCGCGCTCGACGATCTGGTTGATCGACGTCGACAGCGGCCAGCAGCGGCCGTTGCTGGCCAACGGCGGCTCGTATTTCTCGCCGCGCTGGTCGGCGGACGGCAGCCGCCTCGCTTATGTCGCGGCAGCCGACGGCGGCACCCAGCTGTTCGTGCGGTGGATGGCGAGCGGCGAAAGCGCGCGCATCACCGGCCTTCCCGACAGCCCCGGCAGCATCGCCTGGTCGCCCGACGGACGGCGGATTGCTTATGCCATGTTCGTCCCCGACGAAGGCACCAAGCTGGGCAGCGCCCCGCCCAAGCCGGAAGGCGCCGAATGGGCCAAGCCGCTGGAGGTGATCGACGCCGTCACCTATCGCGCCGACGGCGAGGGCTATTTGAAGCCCGGCTACAACCAGATCTTTTGGGTCCCGGCCGACGGCGGCGCCCCGACCCAGCTGACCTTCGGCGCCACCAATGCCGGCGGCGGCCCGATCAGCTGGACCCCGGACGGCCGCGCCATATTGCTCAGCGCCAATCTCGGCAAGGATTGGGAACGGCAGGCGGTCAACAGCGAAGTTTATCGGGTGTCGATCGACGGCGGCGCGCCGGTGGCGCTGACCGACCGCGACGGCCCCGATTATGCGCCGGTGGTCGCGCCCGACGGCCGCTCGATCGCCTGGATCGGCTTCGACGACCGCCAGCTCGGCTATCAGAATGCGGCGCTATCGGTGATGAGCCTCGACGGCTCCGGCAAGCGCGTGCTGACCGGCGCTCTCGACCGCTCGGTGTCAGCGCCGGTCTGGGCAGCGGACAGCCGCGCTGTCTATGTCAGCATCGAGGACAATGCCGCCGTCCGCGTCGCCCGCGTCGGCCTCGACGGATCGATCCGCAACGTCGCCAGCGGGCTCGCCGGCGGCGGGCTCGACCGGCCCTATGCCGGTGGCGATTTCAGCGTGTCGCGCAATGGCCGCGTCGCCGTCACCATCGGCGATGCGCTGCATCCCGCCGACGTCGGCGTCGCCACCGGCGGGGCGGTGCGCAAGCTGACCAATCTCAACTCCAGCCTGCTCGGCGCCAAGGCGCTGGCGCAGGTTCGCGAGCTGCCCGCCAACTCGAGCTTCGACCAGCGCCCGATCGACGCCTGGCTGGTGACCCCGCCGGGCTTCGATCCGGCGAAGAAATATCCTTTGATCCTGGAAATCCACGGCGGGCCGTTCTCGGCCTATGGCCCGACCTTCTCGACTGATTACCAGCTTTACGCGGCGGGCGGTTATGTCGTGCTCTATACCAACCCGCGCGGCTCGACCTCCTATGGCGAGGAGTTCGCCAACCAGATCGACAAGGCCTATCCCGGCCACGATTACGACGATCTGATGAGCGCGGTCGACGCCGCCATCGCCACCGGATCGGTCGACCCGGCCAATCTGTTCGTCACCGGCGGCTCCGGTGGCGGCGTGCTCACCGCTTGGATCGTCGGCAAGACCGACCGCTTCCGCGCCGCGGCGACGCAGAAGCCGGTGATCGATTGGGCCAGCTTCGCGCTGACTTCCGACGGCGCGATTTTCTACTCGCCTTACTGGTTCGCCAAGAAGCCATGGGAAGACCCGATGGGCTATTGGGCGCGGTCGCCCTTGAGCCTGGTCGGCAACGTCAAGACTCCGACTTTGGTCGTCGTCGGCGGCGAGGATTACCGGACACCGGTCAGCGAGTCCGAACAATATTACACCGCTCTGCAATTGCGCGGGGTGCCGACGGCTTTGGTCAAGGTGCCGGGCGCCAGCCACGGCGGCATCGCCGCGCGGCCAAGCCAGTCCGCCGCCAAGGCCAGCGCCATCCTCGCCTGGTTCAACAAATATCGCTCGAAATCGACGGAAGCGACGGTGGCCAGCGGGAACTGACGGGCGCATTCGCCCTTTCCCTCGCGGGGCGCGCGTTCCATGGAGCGCGCAGTCCCTTGGTTCTGACGGAGTGATAATCGTGATTCGATGCTTCCCGTTCCTCGCCGGCGCCGCCTTCGTCGTCGCCGTCCCTTTGCTCGCCCAGACTGCGACCATCGATCCTCAGCGCCTGTCGCAACACGTCCAGACGCTTGGCTCCGACGCGTTCGAGGGCCGCGGCCCCGCCACCGCCGGCGAGACCAAGACCGTCGCTTATCTGACCGACCAGTTCGCCAAGGTCGGGCTGCAGCCGGGCGGAGACATGGTCGACGGCAAGCGCATCTGGACCCAGGCGGTGCCGCTGCTGCGGTCCGAATTCACCGCCGCCCCGCACATCAGCCTGAACCTCGCCGGCAAGCCGGTGGCGCTGACCCAGGGCGAACAGATTTCGGTGCGCTCGCCGACCAATGGCGACAAGGGCATGGGGATCGACGGCGCACCGTTGGTGTTCGTCGGCTACGGCGTCAAGGCGCCCGAGCGCGGCTGGGACGACTTCAAGGGCCTCGACGCCAAAGGCAAGATCCTGGTCGTCCTCGTCAACGACCCCGACTTCGAGGGCGGCGAAGGCGATTTCGGCGGCAAGGCGATGACCTATTACGGCCGCTGGACCTACAAATATGAGGAAGGCGCGCGCCAGGGCGCCAAGGGCGTGCTGGTGATCCACGAGACCGAGCCGGCCAGCTATGGCTGGGCGACGGTCAAGAATTCGAACACCAACGCCATGTTCGACATCGTCCGCCAGAATCCGGCGTCCGAGCATCCGCCGCTCGAAGGCTGGATCCAGCGCGACCTGGCGGCGCAATTGTTCGCCGCTTCGGGCAGCAGCTTCGAGGCGATGAAGGCGGCGGCCAAGCGCAAGGACTTCAAGCCGGTGCCGTTGAAGGCCAGCCTCGACGTCCACGGCGACGTCAAGACCGAGGTCATCACTTCGCACAATGTCGTCGGCATCCTGCCGGGCGCGGCGCGGCCGGACGAGACCATCATCTACACCGCGCACTGGGACCATCTCGGCATTGGCCTGCCCGACGCCACCGGCGACCGCATCTACAATGGCGCCATCGACAACGGCACCGGCCTCGCCCAATTGATCGAGCAGGCGCGCGCCTTCGCCACCGGCCCGCGGCCGCAGCGCTCGGTCGTCTTCCTCGCCGTCACCGCCGAGGAGAAGGGCCTGCTCGGCAGCGAATATTATGCCGCCAACCCGCTCTACCCGATCGGCAAGACCGCCGGCATGATCAATACCGATGTTATGGGCGTGCTCGGGCCGGCGCGCGACTATTCGATCCGCGGCAATCAGAAGTTCGGGCTGCTCGACATTTTGGTCGAGGAAGCCGCCAAGCGCGGCCGCCGCTACTCGCCCGATCCGCACCCCGAGACCGGTGGCTTCTTCCGCTCCGACCATTTCACCGCCGCCAAGGTCGGCGCCCCGGCGCTGAGCTTCTCGCCGGGCCGCGACCTGGTCAACGGCGGCGTCGCCCGGGCCGAGGCATGGTCGAAGATGTACACCGAGAAAATGTACCATCAGCCGGCCGACGAATATGATCCCAGCTGGGATTTCACCGGCATGGCCCAGGATACCGAATTGCTGCACGCGGTCGGCCTCAGGCTCGCCAATAGCTGCGACTGGCCGAACTGGAGCGCCGACAGCGAGTTCCGCGCCGCCCGCGACCGCAGCGCCGCCGAGCGAGAGGGAACCTGCCCCGCCACGCCGCAGCCGAGGCCCGGCGAGCGCGGCTAGCCCATGCGAGTTCGTTCCTGTTTTGTTCCGTCTGTGCTAAGGCTGAGTCGAAAGGGGAAAGCCAATGGCCGAGCTCACATTCTACACCAACCCGATGTCGCGCGGGCAGACCGCCCGCTGGATGCTCGAGGAAATCGGCGAGCCGTACGAGACCCAAATCCTCGACTATGGGACGACAATGAAGGGCGACGCCTATCTGGCGGTCAACCCGATGGGCAAGGTCCCGGCCATCGTCCACGACGGCAAGGTGGTGACCGAGGTGGCGGCCATTTGCCTCTACCTCGCCGACGCCTTCCCGGCGGCGGGGCTGGCCCCTGACCCCGCCGACCGAGCCGATTATTACCGCTGGACCTTCTTCACCTCGGGTCCGATCGAAGCGGCGTTCAGCAACAAGGCGGCGGGCTGGGAGCCGACTCCCGAGCGCCAGCGCATGTTCGGCTACGGCAATTACGATCTGGCGATCGGCACGCTGGAGAAAGCGCTGACCGGCAAGACTTATATCGCCGGCGACCGCTTTACGGCGGCGGACCTGTTCGTCGGCGCCAATGTCAATTTCATGCTGCAATTCAACCTGCTCGACCCGCGACCGGTGTTCACGGACTATGCGGCGCGGATGACCGACCGCGACGCCTTTCGGCGGGCGCGAGACATCGACGGCAAGTTGATCGCGGAGATGCAGGCCAGGCAAGGGCAGTCGGCATGAACGACGACGTCAAGCGCCAGGCGATCGCGCT
>DAIPLM010000110.1:0-6266 GCA_036769205.1 Sphingomicrobium sp. | reverse complement strand
ATCAAGGGATTGAGGTAATAGCCCAGGCTGGCGGCGAGAATTTGGCCGCTGGTGACGGCATAGACGTAAAGCAGCCAATTGGCCCCGATCAAAAGCGCCGTTATTCCCAGAATCGCCATCGTCCGGCGGTGGCTAAGCCCGGTGCGAACTTGACCCCAGGCGTTGGTGACGGCGAGCAGCGCCACCAGGAACAGCAGCGACCAAAGGATCCGGTGGGCGACGATGTCGAGCGGCGAGACCGCGGCGAGCGCCTTGAAATAAATCGGCAGCACGCCCCACAGCCCGTAGGCGAGCAAGCCGTAGGCGAGCCCCGCCCGGGCCGGGTCGATCGCGGCGCGCGGCGGGGCTGGCGGGCGATTCATTGTCTGCTCGCCTAGCCGCCGTCAGCCGCAAGTCAACGAACATGCTGAACCGGTTCCTGGTTGAAAGCGTTTGCCGGCACGGCCATGGTTGTTGCGCATCCGAATCCGAACCCGCTGGAGGCTTGCGAGGCGTGGGCTTGAGCCGAATCATCTTGGGGCTGTCGGCCCTGGCAATGCTCGCCGGCTGCGCCGCGCCGACGCGCGGCGGTCGTCCGACGCCAGTGGTCAGCGTTACCGCCCCGAGCAAGGCTGACGTCTGGATGCGGATCGCCAGCGCCGCCGACACCCAGCGGCTGGCCAATATCACCGGCGCCTGGGCCGCCGGCCTCGCCGATGCCCGCAAGGCGGGCTTCGTCAGCGCCGTGCGCGACGAGGGCACGCTGTTGAAAACCGACGCCGCTCTGCCGCGGCCGGCGCCGACCCCGGGCAGCTATAATTGCCGGCTGATCCGGCTCGGCAGCACCGCCAAGGGCAAGCCGGCGTTCGAGAAGTTCAAGCCCTTCTTCTGCTATGTCGAGGTCGAGGGCGACCTGCTCACCATCGTCAAGCAGACTGGCAGCAGCCGGCCGGCCGGGCGGCTGTGGGACGACGACAATCCCGAACGGCTGGTGTTCCTCGGCAGCCTGGCGCTCGGCGACGAGGAGCAGCCGATCGCCTATGGCGATAATCCCAAGCGCGACATGGCTGGAATCTTCGAGCGAATCGCGCCGTTCCGCTGGCGGCTGGTCATCCCCTGGCCGCAGGATGGGGCCAAGCTCGACGTCTTCGAGCTGACGCCGGTCGCCGACCAGCCGCAATGAGTCTTGCCGACCCGGCGGAGGTCCGGGCGCACCTGGTTGCCGCCGCCGCCGCGGGCACGCCGCTGACTTATTCGGAGCTGCTCGGCCAGCTCGGCTATCCCTTTTCGCGGCCGCGGATGCGCGCCTTGTGCCGGACGCTGGCCGCTGTCGACGAGGAAGCCGAAGCGCGCGGCGAGCCCGAGCTGGCGGTGCTGGTGGTGCGCCAGTCCGACGGACTGCCGGGGCAGGGCTGGTGGGTCGCCGGCGCCGCACAGCAGCATGGTCACAAGGGCAGCTGGGAAGGGCCGGTCGCGAAGCGGCTGGTGAAGAAGCTCCAGGCCCGGGCGTTCGACTATTGGCGGAGGAATGGCTAAGCGCCCGGCGATGTCCGAGCCACGCACCTTCACCGTTTCCGAGGACGACGACGGCATCCGGCTCGACCGCTGGTTCAAGCGCAACATGCCCGAGGTCAGCTTCAATCTGGTGTCGCGCTGGGCGCGGACCGGGCAGGTGCGGGTCGACGGCAAAAGGGCGACGCCGGGCGACCGGCTCGAGGTCGGCCAGGCGATCCGCCTGCCGCCGGCCGACGCCGTGCCTGAGCAAGCCGAGCGGCCCACTCGCGAGCGCGAGCCGCTGACCGAGGACGAAGCGGCGTTCGTCCGCGAATTGGTCATCCACCGCGATGCCCATGCCTTGGTGCTGAACAAGCCTCCAGGGTTGGCGACACAGGGCGGGACCCGCACCCACCAGCATCTCGACCGGCTGCTCGACGGCCTCGCCGACCAGGCCGGCAACAGGCCCAAGCTGGTCCATCGGCTCGACAAGGACACCAGCGGCGTCTTGCTGGTGGCGCGCTCCGCGCGGGCGGCGGGCCATTTCGCCAAGGCCTTCGCCGGCCGCACCGCGCGCAAGGTCTATTGGGCTTTGGTGGTCGGCGTGCCGTCGGCCGAGGAGGGGGTCATCGACTTGCCGCTCGCCAAGCAGCCGGGGACGGGCGGCGAGAAGATGCATGTCGACCGCGAGGATGGGCTGCCGGCCAAGACCCGCTGGCGGCTGATCGAACGCGCCGGTAATCGCGCCGCCTGGATGGAGCTGCAGCCGCTGACCGGCCGCACGCACCAGCTGCGCGCGCACATGGCGGCGATCGGCCACCCGATCGTCGGCGACGCCAAATATGGCGGGCCAGAAGCGTTTCTGACCGGCGGCATCAGCCGCAAGCTCCATTTGCACGCCCGACGCCTCAGGATCGATGGGCCCGACCGCAAGGCGATCGACCAGCAGGCGGAATTGCCCGACCATTTCGCCGAATCGCTGGCGACCTTGGGCTTCGACCGGCTAGCCGGCGACAGCCTGCCGCTCGACATGCCCGACCCGGCGAAGCTGCCCGAGGTCAAGGCGCGGCGCGCCGCCGCCGCCGCCAAATCGGCGCGCAAGGCCCGCAAGGGCGAGCGCCGATCGCGCGGGCAAGCACCGGCGACCAGGGGCAAGAAGAGATGAGCCGGCTGGCGATCTTCGATTGCGACGGCACCCTGGTCGACAGCGGCGCCACCATCCACCGTGCCTTGCGCGCGGCGTTCACGGCGCACGGCCTCGATTGCCCGCCACCGGCGGTCAGCCGCAAGGTCATCGGCCTCAGCCTAATGGAAGCGATGGCGATGCTGGCGCCCGACGGCGATCATGAGGCGCTGAGCCGCACCTACAAGGACGCCTTCATCGCCATGCGCCAAGGCGGGCATGTCGAGGAGCCGCTGTTCGACGGCATCCTGCCGTTGCTCGACGCGCTTGAGGCCGACGGCTGGCTGCTGGCGGTGGCGACCGGCAAGTCGGATCGGGGCCTCAGGCATTGCCTCGAAAGCCATGGCCTGCACGCCCGCTTCGTCTCGCTGCAGACCGCCGACCGCCATCCCAGCAAGCCGCATCCGGCGATGGCGCTGGCGGCGATAACCGAGGCCGGCGCCAGCCCGGCAAGCAGCGTCGTTATCGGCGACACCAGCTACGACATCGGCATGGCGCTGGCCGCCGGCGCCGGCGCCATCGGCGCGGCGTGGGGCTATCATGAGCCCGAGGAGTTGGCGGCGGCGGGCGCCCATGGCATCGCCGGCGAGCCGGGTGAGGTGCTGGGGATGGCCCGGCAGTGGGTGGAGAAAGCGGCATGAGCGAGCCCGGCGAGGACATCTGGCGCAAGCGCTTCCAGCTGTTCGCCGCAGTGCGACTGATCGGGGTGGCGACCTTCCTGCTCGGCATCGCCATCGCCCTCAGCGACCTCGTCCGGCCGGGCGGCTGGCCGCTGGTCGGCGCGCTGATCACCATCCTCGGCGCCATCGATGCCGTATTCGCGCCCAAGTTGCTGCGGAGGCTGTGGCGGCAACAGGACGCAGCCGCGGAGGATGGTCCAGGGGGCGCATGAAGCGGTTCTGGAAGGACGCGAAAGTCGCCCGGCGCGAGGGCGGCTGGGCGGTGGAGCTCGATAGCCGGCGGCTGCTGACGCCGACCAAGTCGGTGCTGGCGGTGCCGACCGCGGCGCTGGCGGAAGCGATCGCCAACGAGTGGGCCGACGTAGGCGAGACGGTCGATCCGCGCGCCATGCCGCTGACCGGGCTCGCCAATGCCGCCATCGACGTGGTTGCCGCCGACCCGGAAGCATTCGCGGGCGGACTGGCGCGATATGGCGAGAGCGACCTGCTTTGCTATCGCGCCGAGGCGCCGGCGGTGCTGGCCGAGCGCAAGGCGGCGGCATGGGAGCCGCTGCTCAGTTGGGCGCGGCGCCGGTTCGACGTCGACTTCCGAGTCACCGCCGGTGTCACTCACGTGCCGCAGCCGGAAGCGACCGTGACGCGACTGGCCCATGCCGTCGCCGCGCTCGATCCATTCCGGCTGGCAGCACTGTCGCCGCTGGTGACGGTTGGCGGCTCGCTGGTGGCGGCGCTGGCGGTGGCCGAGGGCGCGGTCACCGCCGACCAGGCGTGGCAGGCGGTGACGGTCGACGAACGCTGGCAGGCCGAGCAATGGGGAGCGGACGCTGACGCCCAGGCGGCGATGGAAAGCCGCCGTCGCGACTTCATGGCCGCGGCGAGCTTCCTAAAGTTGCTGGACCTCTAGGCGCCGGCGACGAGGTCGCGGACGAAGGGGACCATGCCGACCTGGCGGCCGCGCTTCAAGCGCTCGGCGGCGACGATGGCGCGGACTTCGCCCAGGCATTCGGCAGTGTCGCGGTTGACCAGCACATAATCATATTCGGGCCAGTGGCTGATCTCGCCGGCGGCGCGTGCCATGCGGTCGGCGATCACCGAATCGCTGTCGGTGCCGCGCGTGTGCAGCCGGCGCTCGAGCTCGCCCATCGATGGCGGCAGGATGAAGATCCGGACCAGATCCTCGCCCATCGCCGCCTGCAATTGCTGGGTGCCCTGCCAGTCGATGTCGAACAAAATGTCGCGGCCGGCCTTGAGCGCCGCCTTCACCGGCGCCTTGGGCGTACCGTAACGATAGCCGAATACCGGCGCCCATTCGACGAACTCGCCCGCGGCCGCCATGCTGTCGAATTCGGCATCGGTCACAAAATGATAGTCGACATCGTCGCGCTCGCCTGGCCGCTTGGGCCGAGTCGTGGCGCTGACTGATAGCTCGACCTCCGGATCGGCGGCGAGCAGCATCCGCGAGATGGTCGATTTGCCGGCGCCGGAGGGCGAGGAGAGAACGATGAGGAGGCCGCGGCGGCTGAGGCCGGGCTGTTCGTCGAGCGACAGGTCCATGGCCGCAATTGCCTTGCCGGACCCTCGGCCGTCAAGCCGGCCATGTTGCACTGCACAAAAAACTGCTTGAAACGGGCGCCGCGATGGCTTATTTGTGCACTGCAACATGAAAGGAATCACCGTGGACAACCAAGCCGAAACCAAGCCGCAGCCCGAGACCGAGGTCGCGAGCAGCCCGGCGGTCGTGGCGGCGCCCAAGGCGATTGCCGAGCCGAAGCCGGTCGCGGTCAAGCCGGCCAGGCAGCCGAAGAAGGCGAAGGCCAAGGCCCGCGCCCGCAAGCCGGCCGCCGCGGTCACCGCCAAGGTCGCCAAATTGAATGCCCGCCGGGTCAACAAGGCGCGGCGCCCCGCCGGTCGCAAGGCCGCCGGCCCCCGTATCGAAAGGACCAATGCCATGACGTTCGACGCCACCAAGCTTTTCACCCAGTTCGACGCCCTGCCCGGCGCCGACAAGTTCCAGACCCTGTTCGCCGACGCCGGCGAGCGCAGCCAGGATCTGGTCCGCAAGTCGCAGAAGGCCGCCGAGCAGCTGGCTGAGATCGCCAAGGCCAATGTCGAGGCGCTGACCGAAGCCGGCCGCATCGCCACCAGCGGCGCGCGCACCATTGGCCAGGACGCTTTGGCCAACAGCCGCACCGGCATCGAGCAGGCCGCTGCCGCCGTGAAGACCCTCGCCGAGGCGAAGTCGCCGACCGAGTTCTTCCAGCTGCAGAGCGAATTGCTCCGCGCTTCGTTCGATCGCGCCGTCACCGACGGCTCGAAACTGACCGAGCAGTTGGTCAAGCTGGCCGGCGAAGCGGTGCAGCCGCTGTCGACCCGCGCCAGCCTCAACGCTGAGCGGATCAACGAGCTGACTGCCTGAACTCCCTCCTCTCCTCAGGCAGCGATGCGGCCGTCCCGTCATGGGGCGGCCGCATTTTTATGGGCTCGCCAGGACCGCCAAGCCTTGGCAAGCGTTCGCCGCTTGCCATATTTTAAGGGAACGATGAGCGACTGGATCCAAATGATGGCCGAACCGCCCGGCCGCCGCGACGACGGCCTCGACGATGCCGACACCGGCGTCGTCACCCGCACGCGGCCGCGGACCAAGAAGCCGAGCAACTACAAAGTGCTGATGCTGAACGACGATTACACGCCGATGGAGTTCGTCGTCCTCGTCCTGCAACGCTATTTCTCGATGGATATCGAGGATGCCACCCGGGTCATGCTCCAGGTCCACCAGCAGGGCGTCGCCGTCTGCGGTGTCTTCACCTACGAAGTCGCCGAGACCAAGGTCAGCCAGGTCATCGATTTCGCCCGCGAGAACCAGCACCCGCTGCAATGCACGCTGGAAAAGGCGTAGCAGCGGCCTTTGGGCAGCACGGCGGATCACCGCG
>DAIPLM010000109.1:2056-6302 GCA_036769205.1 Sphingomicrobium sp. | reverse complement strand
GTTGTAATCGGCGAGATGCCGCTATTGATGAAGCCCGGCCATTGAGCCGCAGTCCAGCCGTAATTGACCCGGAAATAGGCGTTGCGGTCCCAATTCCCATCGCCGATCTTGCTATTGGGGGTGCAGCTGCCGGCGACGGAAACGGCGTGGCACTTGTCCCGCGGGTGGCCCATCGCATCGATCACCGTCGTGTCCGGCAAATCGGCGGTCGGCGAGGTCGGCAGATATTGATTGTCGGGCAGCTGCCACTCACTGTTGTTCATAACGGCACATTGCTTGTCATTGGCCGGCGCGGATTTGCGAACGACGTCTTTCGTCGCGTTGATCGAAGGCGGACAGATGCCGCCCCCCGGACACGAGTCCGCGGTCTCGCCGCCGGTGACTTTTTCATAAATATCGAAGCGCGTATTCAACGCGGGAGTCACCGAGGTGCCGGCGCCGGTGCGAGTCTCGACACCGGAAAGCGGCGAGCAGTCGCCCGGAGATCCCGACCAACCCAGTGCCTGGCGCAACTCGACATTGGGGTTCGACACCGACGAGCCGGTGTCCAGATACCCGAAGTTGCCGGGGGCCCAGGCACCGTTGCTGTTGCCGACGGAGACCAGCTTGAGGCCTTTTCCAACATAGGCGGCCGGATCGAACGCCAGGTCTTTGTTCGTATTGCCACTGGGTTCCGCCGGATTGCAGATCATCACCGG
The DNA here is from genome assembly GCA_036769205.1 of Sphingomicrobium sp. Classification (GTDB taxonomy): domain Bacteria; phylum Pseudomonadota; class Alphaproteobacteria; order Sphingomonadales; family Sphingomonadaceae; genus Sphingomicrobium. Next base: position 5,604 of record DAIPLM010000109.1, on the reverse strand, counting down.
CGGCACCTTGCAGATCGCCGTCCCGAGGCTCGCGACAGCTTCGGCATCCAGGCTGCCCGAGCGGATCGCAGCGACGATCGGGGTGAGAGCGAAAAAGGCCTCGCGCGGATTGACGTCGACGATCACGACCTTCGCCTCGGCGTCGGTCGTCGCCGCATCGCCCGGCGTATCGGTTGCCTGGTCGTAGCTCTTGTAGAAACGAATATTGTCGGTGGCGTCGCAATCCCCTTCGTTGTCCACCGTGATGGCGCGAGCACCGGTTTCGTTGGCGAACAAGGTCGTGTTGGTCAGCAGGCTCGAGGCCGCTGCCGCAGCCCGGGCGCAAGCCCCGGACTGACCGTCGAGCTGTGCCGCCGCGGCCAGCGCCGCCTGGTCGGCGGCATTTTGCAATTCCGTGTCGAGGCTGGCCATGCGCGCATAATCGAAGGCGATTCCGCCAACCCCAATCAGCGCGAACAGGGACAGAGCCACGGTCGGTGCAACCGCGCCGCGCTTATTCCCGGTCAGTCGCCTCCAGCCCGCTCGCATATTCCCTCACTGAGGCCCGCCGCCGCCGCGCGTCGTCGAGCTGGTCGCCTGCGTGTCCTTCACCGTGTCCGTCCGGTAGCGCTTGGTTGCCGCCGCCGCCTTGGCGCCACTGTCGCCGGGTTGGGCGCCGTCGGCGGTGTAGACTGGGTCGGGATTGATGACCTGGACGGCGGCATTGTATTTCGTGGTTTCGCCGAACCCGGCGTCGAGCGAACCCGCCTGCGGTAAGGCGGGCCGGACGTAGGGAGTGCTCTGGCACCCGGCCAGCGCCAGCATGGCCGCAGCCGCCAACAGCCTAAAGGACATGGCCATACTCCTTCTCGAGGCCGATCGGCTTCAGAGCGGCGCTGCCGCCAGGAGCCGCGGGCGGAATGGCGACGTCGGGCGGCGTCGTGTCCGCTGGCGGCAGGCCGATGGCGCCGGGGCCGGCGGGAACGCCGGTGTCGGTGCGCCCGAACAGGAACAGGTCCGCCTCATTGGGCGGGCCGGCGCGGTCGGTCGGCACCTTCAACGCATAGGAGGGCACCGGCCGCACCAGCCGCGGCGTGACGACAATCACCAGCTCGGTCTCGTCGCGCTGGAAGTTGGTCGATTTGAACAGCATGCCGATGATCGGGATGGAGCCGAGAATCGGGAATTGCCGCACGGTGTCCTGGAAATCGGTGCGCAGCAGGCCGGCCATCGCGAAACTCTCGCCGTCGCGCAATTCGACTACGGTCTTGGCGCGGCGAGTCTGCAGGCCGGGAATCTTCAAATTGTTGACGGAGATCGAATTGCTGGCGTCGATCGAGCTGACTTCGGGCTCGACGATCATGTTGATGACGCCGTCGGCGAGCACGGTCGGCGTGAAGGCAAGGCTGACCCCGAACGGCTTCCATTCGATGGTGATGCCGGTCGAAGTATTGTCGTCGCTGGTGCCGGCATTCTGCAGCACCGGGACCGGGAACTCGCCGCCGGCGAGGAAGTTGGCGGTCTCGCCCGACAAAGCGACCAGGGTCGGCTCGGCCAGGGTGGTAATGGCGCCCTTGCGCTCAAGCGCGTCGAGAGCGGCGTCGAAGTTCAAGCCAAAAGCGCCGAAGCGCTTGGTGATGACGCCGAAGCTGTCGGCGATGGCGCCCAAAGTCGGCGAGCCGGTGCCGACCAGGCCGGCGCCGCCGCCAACCGCGCCCTCCAGCGTGCCGCTGTCGTTGCTGACGAAGAAGCCGAAGCCGATCTGCTTCAGGGCCGAGCGCTTGATCTCGGAGAAGCGGACCTCGAGCATGACCTGCTGGGAGGAGCCAATCGACAGCAAATTGACGACCTTGCCCGGGGCGAATGTCTCGGCGAGCTGGACGGCGCGGTCGGCGGCCGGGCCGCTCGAGACGATGCCTTCGAGCACGATCGAATCGTTGGAGATGCGGGCGCCGACGCCGTCGCCGGGAATGAGCTCGGCGAGCTGTCGCTTCAGGGTGATGACGTCGGGGCCGACGACGACGTCGACGACGGCGATCAAATTGCTGGCCCGGTCATAGAGCGTCAGGCTGGTGGTGCCGGCCTTCTTGCCGAGCACGTAGAGCGAGGAATTGGACAAGGGCAGAACATCGGCGATTTCCGGATTGCCGATCAGGGCCCGCGCATAGGGCCGGTCGGATCGGATGACCTGGCTCTTGTTGACCGGCACCGCGATCTCGCCGGCATGGACGCCGTCGGCGACGCTGACGGCGCTGATTTGAGCGGCGGCGGGCGCGGCGAACACCGCCCCGGCCAAAGCGGCCGCGGCGATCCAGGCGATCGCGCGCGGCCGGCGTTTCCCTGCGGCGCGATCGCCGCCCACCCCGTTATGAGCCACTGTTACCCCCCAACTTATAGTCCGTGCCGACCGTCCCCCTGACGATTTCGACGTTGCTGGTCACCGGTTTCGGTTTGGCCGGCGCGGCGGCGCGGCGGACGATCCGGCGCGGCGCGGCGGCCGGCGCAGCGGCGATCGTCACCTGCGATCGCGGCAAAGTGGCGCCAAGCGCGGCCGGCTGCGGTGAGCGGGCGCCGCCATAGAGGCTGTAGCGCAAATCCTCGAGGCTGACGGTTTCGACGACCGGGTTGTTTTGGGCATCGCCGGCCTTGCGCAGCACCAGGCTGAGGCTGCCGATCTGTTGGCCCAATGCCAGCTTCTGCGCATCGAGCGGCTCGACTTCCAGCGTCGCGGTGCGGGCCAGGTTGGGGGTGCCGTCGGCATTTTTTGCATTCTGGTCCATAGCGATCACGCGCGTGTCTTGCAGCAGTACATCCGTGACCTGGCGATCGGCGACGGTGCGGGTGATGAGGACATCGACCGAATCGTTGGGCTGGACGAAGCCGGCGACGCCCGAGACGTCGTTGACGCGGACGGCGGCGGCGCGCTTGCCGTCGGGCAGCAGCGCGGCGATCGACAGATTGCCGGCGCCGGAAATCTTGGAGGCGAGGATCGGCTCGTTGACCTGCATCGGCCGCAGCGCGACGCGCTGCTGGCCGGCGGGCAGCAATGCCTCGATCCGGTTATAGGTGCCGACCGGCAGGCTGTTCGTCGGATAATTGACGAAGCGCACCTTCTCGGGCGTCAGCGGCATGCCGTAATCGAGGGCGACGGCGGCGACGGCGACCTTGGTGGTGCCGACCGCGGCCTGCTCGGCGCGCTGCTCATTGCTGGTCAGGAAGACGTTGGCGAGATAGACCGCGATTGCCCCCAACAGGAGCGCGACCCCCAAGGCGATTAGCGACTGACGTTGGATCATGTTGGCCCCCCACTACGCAAGGACATTAACTCATTTTGTGGAATCTGCATAAACCTTTGATTCAGCGTCATTGCGGGGCGTCGATTTAACCGGGCGCTGGCGCGCGCAAGCCACACATTCGCGTCGGTCGCGAGCTTAAAAAAAGGGAGCAGGCCAAGAACGCGACCTGCTCCCTCACACACGACTTAATCGCAGGAGCCGGTCGTGCCCGCGTTGATGCACGTGGCGGCATTGGTCATGCGGTTGCCGATGGCGTCGCCGAGGCCGAGCGCC
>DAIPLM010000109.1:0-2046 GCA_036769205.1 Sphingomicrobium sp. | reverse complement strand
AGGCCAAGCACGCGGCCTGCTCCCGTTACGCTATTTAGTTGGCGGCCGCACCCGTCGTGCAGGCCGCTGTCGTTGCACCGTTGATGCAGGTCGAAGCCTTGTTCATGCGGTTGCCAATGGCGCTGCCAAGGCCAAGCGCCGCAATGGCGATGGCCGAGCCGATGATCGCCAGGATCAACGCATATTCGGCCGCCGAGGCGCCCGACTTGTCTTTCAGCAGTTTCAGAAACTTGGTCATTGCACTTTCCTTTCGTCTGTTCGTGCCCTCGCGCAGACGCGAAAGCCGCAACCGGGATGACGATGAGGAAAGTGACGATGCCAAATCGGGTGCCGCCAAGACGCTTGCGTATTTTGGCAACATCCGGTTCGAGCCCCCCAGGCCGCCCGGCTGAGGCCAAGACTTATCCTTAGTTAAGAGCCTGTCAAGCAATTCAATTAACGGAAGTTAAACCACTTCGGCTGACTGCTGACTCGGCTAAGCCATGGAAATATAACGCGAAAAGCTGAAACCAGGTCATCGGTCGATGGCTCAAGACCTGTCCCGATTCCGGACAAGAGTCACCCGATTCAACGGTCAATTGCCGTCCGCGTTGGGGAAATTTCGGCCATCCACAGAGGTTTGGCGGCGGTTTTTGCCCGAGTCGCGGGCTAATCTGTGGCGGCCGTCACGGCGCCAGCCCTTCCTCGGTGGCGCGAATGGCGAGCTCGGTCCGGTTCGCCACCCCCAGTTTGTCGAAGATGGCATTGAGATAGACCTTCACCGTGCCCTCGGTGATCCCCAGCTCGGCGGCGATCTGGCGGTTGCGGCGGCCCAATGCTACCAGCGCCACCAGCTGGCGCTCCCGGCGCGACAAGCCGGCCTCCGGCCCACGTTCGGCCGGGTTGCCAGCGCGCTCCTTGAGCTCGGGATCGAGCCATTGGCGGCCGTCGCGGACCGCCTGCAGGCAGTCGAGCAGGAACGCCGGATCATTGTCCTTCATGACGATGCCATTGACGTTCAGCCTGATCGCCTCGCGCACGCGAAAGTCGTCGATGTGGGCGGTGAGGATGACCACCGGCCGGCTGTCCTTCCGGCCGCGCAAGTGCCGAAGCACATCCAGCCCCGACCCACCCGGCATGGCGATGTCGAGGATGATCATGTCGGGGTCGTGCTCGCCAATGGCGTCCAGCGCCTGGACGGCGGTGGCGGCGCTGGCGACGACCGAGAAGTGGCTGCCTTCGAGCAACATGGTGACGGCGGAGCGGATCATCGGATGGTCGTCGACGATGAGGATGCTGTGGGTCATGGCGCGGCCTCCATTGGCAGCCGGATCAGGACCATGGTGTCCCCGGGCTGGCTGCGGACTTCAAGACCCCCGCGCGCGTCGCGAACCCGCGCGTGCAAGGATCGGGGCGGGGTTGTTGGCGCACCGCCAGCGGACACGGGGAAGCCGCGGCCGTCGTCGGCGACCGCCAAATGGAGATAGTCCCCGTCGCGGCGCAGCGACACCGTCACCTTCCTGGCGTCGCCATGGCGGACAGCATTGGCCACGGCTTCACGCACCAGATGCTGAATATCGAGCTGGGTGCGCACCGAAACCCAGCCTGACCCGGCCTTGGCGCCGCAGGTGCATTCAATGTTCCACTGGCGAGCGAGGAGATCGCACAAGGACGCGCAGTCACGAACCAATTCGCGGAAGGAAACGGGCTTGCCAGTGCGCAGGCCGCGGACGAATGCGCGCAAATGCCGTTGCTCGGCCATCACCGTGTCCTTGAGCTCGGCGATGCCCTTGCCCAGGGTGCCGGTCGCCGCCGGCGACCGGTTCAAGGCTTCGAGCTGGAAACCAACGCCGGCGAGGAATTGGACGACGCTGTCGTGAAGGTCGCGGGCGACATCGACCCGGGCCTTGCCCATGCTGCGTTCCTCCACCGCGGCAAGCAAGGCCGCGGCCTGCAGCCGGGTCGCCATCTCGGCGGCCAGGCGCGGCGCGAAATCGAGATGATCGGTCGACAAAGCCGGCACGCCCTGAAAGACGGCAAGGCCCGCCGCCGCCCCCGTTTCAATCG
>DAIPLM010000108.1:0-6424 GCA_036769205.1 Sphingomicrobium sp. | reverse complement strand
GGACAGGATTTCGACCTGATCGAGACCATGCGCTTCGATCCGCAGGCCGGAGTCATCGACCTCGACCGCCATCTCGACCGCCTGCGCTCTTCGGCCGACGACCTGCAATTCCTGTTCGACCGCCACGGCGCGCGCAACGAATTGCAGGCCGCCACCTTCCGCCGCAAGGAGCCGGCGATGGTCCGCCTGCTGTTGTCGCCCAAGGGCAGCATGGCGATCGAACTCCGGCCGCTGCCCGAGCCGCAACGCGGGCCGGTCGACGTCGTCGTTCGCCCGCTGCCGGTTGATCCGGCCGATTTCCGGCTGCGCTACAAGACGACGGCGCGGCGTTTCCTCGATCAGGCTCGGCGCGATGGCGGCGCCTTCGAGGCGATTTTCACCGATCCCGAAGGCTGGCTGACCGAGGGCAGCTTTACCAACCTGTTTGTCGAGCGCGACGGCAAACTGCTGACCCCGCCGGCGGCGCGCGGGCTGCTTCCCGGACTGCTCCGTAAGCAACTGATCGATGACGGCAAGGCCGAAGAAGCGGACCTCACGGCCGACGACCTCAAGCATGGCTTCCGGATTGGCAACATGGTCCGTGGCCTGATCAAGGCGCGGCTCGCCTAGGCGGCGATCGGGAATTGGAGAAGGCGGTCGGCGGCGGGGACCAAAGCGATGGCGCCGGGGCCGGTCTTGCGGGCGATTTCGGGATGATGGGCATCGAGCCCGCCGGTGAGCGAGCCATAGGCTGGCAGGATGAGCTTCAACGGGCTGGCGACGAAGCAGCGGCGCGAGACGTTGCGGCCGCGCAGGTTCACCCTCAGCTTCGGGTGGAAATGGCCCGAAATTTCCGGACGTAGATCGGCGGCGACGGCTTCGTGGCGAAGGACGATGCCGCCGGCTTCGACCTCATCGGCCAGTCGGCCGCCGCAATGGTCGGCGAAGCCCGGGTCATGGTTGCCGATGATCCATATCCAGTCGAGCCTCGCCGTCAGCGACAGCAGCAGCTCGCGCGCCGGCACCGGCAGCCGGTCGCAGCCAAAGCGGTCGTGGAAGCTGTCGCCGAGGCAATAGAGCCGAGTCGCCCCGCAGGCCGCGACCTCCCCTGCCAATTCCGTCAGCGTCGCGTGCGAATCATAAGGCGGCAGGAACTGGCCGAGGCGGGCGAACCAGCTGGCCTTTTCCAAGTGCAGGTCGGCGACCAGCAGGGCGCCTTCCGCCGGCCAGAACAAGGTGCCGCTGGCACTCGCCAGGAATTGCTGACCACCGAACGAAAGGGGAACCATCTCGCCGCCATATGCGGCCAAGGCTCAGATATCCAAATGATTCATCACATGATCGCGCAAGGCCCGCGCGTCGTGCAGGGCGTTGTGGGGGACGGCGCTGTTCTCGGCCGGGCTGAAGCGGCCGAGGGTCAGCAGCCGAAAGCGGGTCTCGGGCAGCGCCACCGTCTTCCCCGGCGCAAAGCTCAGCAAGCCGCACAACAATTCGATGTCGGTCGGCCAGTCGGCGAGGATCTCGGGCTCGCGGTCGTCGCCAAGGTACATGGCAATGACATGCGCGGCCTGCTGGCGCCCGGTCGGGGGCAGCTTCAGCGCGTCGGGGACATGGGTCATGAAGGGCAAGACGTTGCGCTCGACCCAAAGGTCGATCGGCCCGGCGCAATCGAAGGTCAAATACAGCTCCTCGCCGCCGTCCTCCGGCACCAGGGCCAGGCTCAGCAGCGCCCCGCCGAAGCCATTATACTCGCAATCGAGGAAGTATCGCATCGTAAGGCGGACACTGGACGATTGCGCGACTTGCCGCCAGTCTCGTCCCGATGGCCAAATTTAGGTGGGGTGTCATGATGCATAAAATTGCCTTGCTCGCGGCGGTTGCCGCTGTCGCTGTTTCGGTTCCCGTCAGTGCCGCGCCCGGCGATCCCGGCCGCGACAAGGTCGTCTCCGCCATCAAGGCCGACCACCAAGCGGCGGTCGAGCGGCTGCGGCAATGGATCGCCTTGCCGACCATCGCCAACATGGGCGTCAACACCCCAAAGGGCGCTGACTATATGCGCCAGCTGGCGCTCGACGCCGGTTTTCAGCAGGCGCGCATCGTCGACACCGGCGGCGTGCCGGGCGTGTTCGCCACCCTCGACGCCGGCGCCAAGGACACGCTGGCCATCTATTTCATGTACGACGTCAAGCATTACGACGCTTCGGAATGGTCGTCGCCGCCGCTGGACGGCAAGATCGTCCCTCGGCCCGGCGAAGGTACGCAATTGATCGGTCGCGGCGCGGTCAACCAGAAGGGGCCGGAAATGGCCTTCCTGGCCGCCCTTAAGGCGTTCAAGGATTCGGGCACCAAGCTGCCGGTCAATTTGGTCCTGGTCGCCGAGGGCGAAGAGGAGATCGGCTCGACCAATTTCGCGCGCCTGGTCGCCGATCCCGAGGTCAAGACGGCGCTCGAGAAGTCGGTCGGGGTGATGATGCCCTCGACGGGTCAGGAAAAGGACGGCTCGGCGTCGATCGACCTCGGCGCCAAGGGCGTCATCGAGGTGCAATTGGTGTCGAGCGGGGCGAAATCGGGGCGCGGGCCGGCCAAGGACATCCATTCCAGCCTGATGGCTCGGGTCGACAGCCCGGCCTGGCGGTTGGTCAAGGCGCTCGACACTTTGGTCGCCGACGATGGCTTCACCCCCGCGATCGACGGCTGGTTCGAGAACGTCCGGCCGCTCACCGCCCGTGAGAAGGAGCTGATCGCCAAGGATTTGCCCAGGGATGAGGCGGCGGTGAAGAAGAGCCTCGGCGTCCAACATTGGATCAAGGACGAGGATTTCCTGACGTCATCCTATCGCCTGGCGTCTCAGCCGACGGTCAACATCCAGGGGCTGGTCAGCGGCTATACCGGGCCGGGCGGCAAGACCGTGCTGCCGGGCCGCGCCGAGGCCAAGCTCGATTTCCGGCTGGTGCCGAACATGACCCGCGAAGAGGCGGAGCGGAAACTCAAGGCCCACCTCGCCAAGCGCGGCTTTTCCGATATCGAGGTGATCGTCTCGGGCGGCTACAGCCCGACCGAGACGGCCGAGGACAGCGTCGTCGTCCGCGCCGCCGCCGCCGCCCTCGACAAGGCGGGGATCGCCTATAGCCTGTTCCCGCGCCGCGCCGGCAGCTGGCCGGGCGTGGTCTTCACCGGGCCGCCCTTGAAGATGGCCGCCGGCCATTACGGGCTCGGCCGCGGCGGCGGCGCCCATGCCCCCGACGAATGGCTGCTGATCGACAGCAGCGACCCCAAGGTCGCCGGCTTCGAGGGTCAGGCGGTGGCGTTCGCCGATTATCTCTATGAGGTGGCGCGGGCGGCTCGCGCCGGCCGCTAGCGCTCCGGGCAGACATCCTCGGGCAGCGGTCTGCCCTTGCGGCAGCGCTCGGCGAGCTTCCGCGCCTCGCGGCCGCGCGCCTCCTCGGCCTTGCGCAGCTCGCGGCCGCGTTTCTCGTCGGCTTCCGACTGGCTGGTCGTCGCCGCATCGACGCCGGCGGAGACGACCTTGACGGGCAGGGTGACGACATCGACCGCGGTTTCCGCCACCGCGCCGACGACACAGCCGCCAAGCGCTACGGATAGGAGGGCGGCCAGGCGGGAAGCGCGGTGCATTCGCCGGCGATGCCAGTCCGCGGTTTGATTGTCGATGAACGGCGAAGCTTTCAGCTGGAGGCGGCGGCGTCCGCGAGCCTGGCCGTCGAAGGCATCTCCCTGGGCGGATCGAACAAGGCCATGACGGGACGCCGAAAGACGATCATGAGCAACAGGGCGAGCCCCGACAAGGCGCCGGTCGCGGCCCAGTAGAGCGGCGCGCCGAGCGGTTCGTAGAACCGCCCCAGCCAGCCGAGCAGGAAATAGGAAAACATCGAGCTCGCCTTCAGGATCGCCATCATCGTCGCGTTGACCGACGCCGGCGAATCGCGCGACACCAGCGACTGCATGGGCGGCTCGGACCAGCCGTAACTGAGGTCGAGAATGAGGAAGAAGGCAACCCACAGCAACACCGGGACAAGTGGCAGCAAAGCCGTCGCGCTGGCGAACAGATATGCCGCCGCGACGCCAGCATAGCCGATCGCGATCTTGGTGAAATCACTGGGCTCGCGACCGCGCCGGCCGAGCGAAATCCACACGCGGTTGGCAACCACGACGCCAAGGATGGTCAGGAGCCCATCGACAACGCCGATCCAGGTCACCGGCACTTCCCAGCCGAGCACCGAGCGATCGACGGCGGTGTCCGCCCAGACGAACATGATCCCGTACGCCTGGAGCGCGGCCGCGCCATAGAGCATGTAGGGGATCAGCAAGGCGAGGACGCCCCAGACCCGACGCCATTCATTGCGGGTCAGCTTGACGCGCGCCGCCCGGCGAACGACGGCATCGGCAGGGAGATGCCGCCGCCCGGCGAGATAGGTGACGAGGCCGACGAGCATGCCGACGCCGGCGGCGCCGAAGCCATAATGCCAGCCCACTTTCTCGCCGAGCGTGCCGATGACCAAAGGCGCGGCCAGCGCCCCCATGTTGAGGGTGATCAGATAGACGCCGAAGGCCCGCGTCCGGCGATGATCGTCGGGCCCGTAAAGCAGGCCAACCTGGGCCGCCATGTTGCCGATCACGCCGCCGGCACCGAGAATGATCAGCGACAAGGCCACCAGGAACAGATGCTCGGACGCCATCGCCAAATGGCCCGCCGCCATCAACAGGCAGCCGATAGTGATCGTCCGGGTCTTGCCCAGGATGCGATCGCCAATCCAGGCCCCGAGCAGAGGCGTTCCATAAAGCAGCCCGGAATAGATGCCGAACGTCTGGGCGGCGAAGGCGAGGTCGGTCATCGGGCCGGTGACGGCGGCGAGTGACGAGCGGAACGAGTTCAGGCCAAGCACATTGCGGGCATGGTCCGGAAGCAGCAGATATTTGGTCATGTAGAGCATCAGCAGGGCCTGCATTCCGTAGAATGAGAACCGCTCCCACATCTCGGTGGTGGCGAGGACCGTCAGGCCTCGTGGATGGCCGAACAGATCCGACTCTTTGCGCTCGAGTTCGCCCGCCATGGCCCACCCCCTCGACAGAGCTTAGTCGCCCGTCGCAATCAAAGCGACGAAAAGAAATCCCACATCAAATCGTTGGCGCTGATCGCCGGGCTCGGCTTCTTGTCGGCGCGTTTTGGCGTCGCGCCCGGCCAGCTGTGGCCGCCGCTGTCGGTGACGCACAGTTCGACCGGCGCCGGGCCGGCATGCAGCTCGCAGCTGGCGCCGAGGACGGACAGGACGGTCTTCGCACTTGGATTGGCGTGGTCGAGCGCCACCCATCTGGCGATGGTCGCCGGCACCGACTTGAAATCGGTCTTGGCCATGGCATCCGGCCCGGCGCCGCCGGTGAACAGCACATGGCTGTCGTCGCGCGCGTGGAAATGGATGACCGGCACCGGGCGCGACGGGTTGCAGGTCATCATATTGTCGGTGCCGGCGACCGGGGCGATGGCACGGATCAATTCCGGCGCCTCGCAGGCGAGGCGATAGGTCATCATCGCGCCGTTCGACATGCCGGTGGCGTAAATGCGGCCGCGATCGACCGCGGCCTGGCTCGCGACCCGCGCCATCACCGCCTTCAGGAACCCGACGTCGTCGACCTTGCGCTCGACCGCCTGGCCGCAGCAGGCGCCGGCGTTCCAGGTGGCGAGGATGCCGGAGCGGAAGCGGCTGGTGCCGTTGGGCGCGACCAGGATGAAACCAGCCTCGTCCGATTTCTCGACGAGCCCGTAATTTTCCACCTCGTGATCCATGTCGCCGCCGCCGCCGTGAAGGGCGATCAGCATCGGCGCCGCATGACCGATCGCCCTGGCCGGGACATGGACCAGATATTGGCGGGTGAGGCCGTCGTGCGTGAACTGGAAGCGGTAAGTGCCGGCGGCGGTGATGGCCGTCGCATTGGGATCGCTGACCTGAGCCTGCTTCTCTTTCGCCCGCTCGAGCAAAGCCTTGACCCGCCCGGCGCGATCCTGGGCGGGCGCCATCGACGCCAACCCTGCGGTAATTGCGGCGAGTACCAGGCCGCCGATCAAGATACGTGATGCCACCATCATGCCCCTTCGCGTGATTCGTGCGGCGAATTTTCATTACGGCGCTTGAACGAACGCTGAGGCCCTCGTTTGCCGCGCGTTCAGGGTTGTTAACCGGCGTTTTCCATGTCCATCGCCGCCGCCGCCAGCGCCTCGGCCTCGTAGAGCAACGCCTCGTCCGCAGAACCGGGCGGCAGGCCTTCGCGGCCGACGATGACCATCAAAGGCACCGCCAGCGGCGTAATGCGGTCGAGCTCGACATGGATCATGGTCGCCGCCGCCCGGTCGACCAGCCGCGCCAGCCGGCCGAGTTCGGTCATGCGGGCGCGGGCATCGGTCCAGGCGGCGCGCATCAGCAGATGGTCGGGC
>DAIPLM010000251.1:0-1838 GCA_036769205.1 Sphingomicrobium sp. | reverse complement strand
ACGGCTATCTGCAGGACTATCCGATCGAGCGCTTCTGGCGCGACCTGCGCGTCCATTCGATCCTCGAGGGCACCAACCAGGTGATGCGGATGATCGTCGGCCGGGAGCTGACCAGGCAGTGATTGCGGACATGACCCGCCGGCTGAGCGAGGCCGCCGAGAAGATGATGCGCGGTGAGGTCAAGCCGACCTTGCCCTTCGACCCCTTCGCCATCGCCCAGGCGGGGACAGACTTCGCGCTCGGGCTGGCGGCGCGGCCGGCGGACTTGCTGGAGGTGCAGCTGACCGCCGCCCAGCAATGGGGCGATTTCTGGACGAAGGCGCTATCCGGCGAGGCGAGCGACGCCCCGCGCGACCGCCGCTTTTCCTCGCCGCAATGGCAGGACGACCCGTTTTTCCGCTCGATCCGCGACTCCTATTTGCTGGCCGGCAAACAGCTGCGGGACGTGGTTTCGCTCAGCGATGTCGAAGGCGGCGGCGGGGCGACCATGCGCTTCCTGCTGGACCAATATCTGAACGCCGTCGCGCCGACCAACTTCGCGCATACCAACCCGGACGTTCTGAAGCGCACCAAGGAGACCAACGGCGCCAATTTGGTCCAGGGCTTCGCCAACCTCATCGAGGATTTGGCCAGCGGCAAGGGCCTGGTCCAGCGCCGCGCCGATCCCAATGCCTTCGAAAAAGGCAAGACCATCGCCGCCACGCCCGGCCAGGTCGTGTTCCAGAATGACCTGTTCCAGCTGATCCAGTACGACCCCGCGACGGACAAAGTCGCCGCCGAGCCTCTGCTCTACGTGCCGCCGCTGGTGAACCGATATTACATGATCGACCTGGTGCCGCGGCAAAGCCTGGTCAAATGGCTGGTCGAGCAGGGTCGCACCGTGTTCGTCATCAGCTGGGTCAACCCGACCGACAAGCAGCGCGACAAAAACGTCGGCGATTATGTGCTCGACGGCGTCATCGCCGCCATCGAGCAGGTCGGCGAGCGCACCGGCCAGGCGCCAGACGTGTTCTCCTTCTGCCTCGGCGGCACTTTGGTCGCCATCGCCTTGGCCTGGCTGGCCGCCAAGGAACGCGCCAACGAGGTCAATTCGGCGACCTTGATCGGCAGCCTGGTCGACTTCTCCGACATGCGCGACTGGTCGGCGTTCGTCCACGAGGGCCATCTGGCGGCACTCGAGGACCATCTCGAGGACCAGGGCTTCATCGACAGCCTGGAGCTGCAGCGCCTGTTCGCGGCGATGCGCGCCAATGACTTGATCTGGTCGAGCGTGGTCAATCATTACCTCCTCGACAGACCGGCGCCGCCGTCGGACCTGCTCTACTGGTTCGAGGATGGCGCGCGCATCCCGGCCGCCTTCCTCAAGAGCTACAACCGCGACCTGCTGCTGGAGAACAAGCTGAAGGACCCGGCCGGGTTCGAAGTTGGGGGAACGCCGATCGACCTCGCGTTAATCCCGACGCCGATGCTGGTGATCGCGCTGAAGGACGATCACGTATCGGCCTGGCAAGCGGTCTATGCGGGCGCCCGCTCGCTGGCCGCCGAGTTCATTCTCGGTGGCTCGGGTCACAATGCCGGGGTCATCAATCCGCCGGCGGCGAACAAGCATGGTTTTTGGACCAGCGAGGACAGGCCCGAGAACGCCGAGGAGTGGCTGGCCTCCGCCACCCGCCACGAAGGCAGCTGGTGGCCGACCTGGACCGAATGGCTGGCCGCCAAGGGTTCAAAGAAAGCCGTCCCCGCCCGCGCCATCAGCGACGGCATCGAGCCGGCGCCTGGCGCTTATGCGATGATGCCGTGATGGACATGGCGACGACGCAATCCGACGTGCTGACGAT
>DAIPLM010000250.1:0-1844 GCA_036769205.1 Sphingomicrobium sp. | reverse complement strand
CCTCGCTCGCCGGCCGCTCCAGGCCGAGCGCCCGGCTGAGCCCGGCCGGGGTCGGCACCGCGAAGCGCGCCGGGTGAATGAAGGCGAACAGTTCGAGCAAGTCGAGGCCGCTGATCTCGGGATAGCCGAGCCGTTGCCCGACCAATGGCGCGTTCAATAAGATGTGCGGGGTCTCGGCGGCGCGGGCGATGGCCTCGCCGCGCTGCGCCTCGCGCGCCAAACCGTCGCCATGCGCGATCCAGATTCCGGCATGGGTTGCGTGCAGCGCCGGAAGGGGCAAAGGAGCGGCCATCGCCGTGGACCTTGGTGGCGCGGGAACAAAAGAGCAACGACAATTGGACGCTGAATCGCTTCGCACCGCCGCTTTGCAGTCCAAGGCCTGGCCCTATGAGGAAGCGCGCAAATTGCTCAAGCGCTGGCCGGACGGCAAGCCGGGCGGCGAGGCGATCCTGTTCGAAACCGGCTACGGCCCGTCGGGCCTGCCGCACATCGGCACCTTCAACGAAGTGCTGCGCACCACCTTCGTCCGCCATGCCTATGGCGAGCTGACCGGCGGCGCGCCGACCCGGCTGGTCGCGTTTTCCGACGACATGGACGGGCTGCGCAAGGTGCCCGACAATGTCCCCAATCCGGAGATGCTCGCCGAGCATCTTGGCCGGCCGCTGACCCAGATCCCCGACCCGTTCGGGACGCACGAGAGTTTCGCCCACCACAATAATGCGATGCTGCGCCATTTCCTCGACCGCTTCGGCTTCGATTATGAATTCGCCTCGGCGACCGACTGCTATGCCTCGGGCCGGTTCGACGACACCATCCGCCAGGTGCTGCGCCAGTGGGACGCCATCCTCGGCGTCATGCTGCCGACCCTGCGCGAGGAGCGGCGCCAGACCTATTCGCCGGTGCTGCCGATTTCGCCATCGTCGGGCCGCGTCCTGCAGGTGCCGGTCGACGTCATGGACGCCGAGCTTGGCCTGATCGCCTTCACCGACGAGGACGGGACGCGGATCGAGCAAACCGCGTTGGGCGGCCAGGCCAAGCTGCAATGGAAGGTCGACTGGGCGATGCGTTGGGTGGCGCTCGGCGTCGATTATGAGATGGCCGGCAAGGACCTGATCGACAGCGTCACCCAGTCCGGCCAGATCGCCCGCATCCTCGGTGGCCGCCCGCCCGAGGGCTTCAATTACGAAATGTTCCTCGACGAGAAGGGCGAGAAAATCTCCAAGTCGAAGGGCAACGGCCTCAGCCTCGAGGAATGGCTGACCTATGGCAGCGAGGCGAGCCTGGCCTTCTACATCTATCGCGAGCCGAAGCGGGCCAAGAGCCTGCACCTCGGCGTCATCCCGCGCGCGGTCGACGATTATTGGCAGTTCCGCGGCAATTATGCCGGCCAGCCGATCGAGCAGAAGCTCGGCAACCCGGTGCACCACATCCACGCCGGCAAGGTGCCGGAAGGCGCGCTGCCGCTGACCTATGGCCTGCTGCTCAACCTCGCCAGCCTGCCCGGTTGCGCCGACAAGGATACCGCCTGGCGGTTTGTCCAGCGCTATGCGCCGGGGACGTCGCCTGACAGCGATCCCGAGCTCGACGAGTTGATCGGCCTGGCCGCCAATTATGCCAGGGATTTTGTGGCGCCATCACTGCAGCGCCGCCCGCCGAACGCTATAGAAGCCGAAGCCCTGCGCGACCTCGATTCAGAGCTAGCGAAGCTGCCCGGCGACGCCGACGGCGAAGTCATCCAGCACGCGGTGTTCGAGGTCGGCAAGCGCCACCCGTTCGAATCCCTGCGCCACTGGTTCCAGGCGCTTTACGAGACCCTGCTCGGCTCTCCCCAAGGCCCGCGCATG
>DAIPLM010000107.1:0-6467 GCA_036769205.1 Sphingomicrobium sp. | reverse complement strand
TGTTCGCGTTCGGGTCACCCAAAGCCTTGAAAGCGATCGAACTGTGGCGGGACGTCGAGCAGGACCGCAAGAAGGGCTGGCGGTTGCTGCTGGCGCTGGGCTGGCCGGGCCTGCTCGGGCTGCTGCGGATGCGCACGCTCGACCAGACGCTCGCCGCCATGGGCCGCAAGCTCGGACTCACCCTCCGCGCCGTTCGGCTCGACGACCCGCTCGCCGCCGTCGATGTCGACAAGCCGCAGGATTACGAGCTGGTCAGCGCCATGCTGGAGCGCCGCGCGTGACCGATATGGCCATCTACGACCTCGACCGGACGCTGACCCGCCACGCGACCTACACGCCGTTCCTGCTGCATTGCGCGCTGCGCCGGGCGCCGTGGCGGTTGCTGCTGATCCCGTTCGTGATCCTGTCGATGATGGCTTATGCGGCCAAGCTCATCGACCGCGGCCGGCTCAAGGAGATCAACCACCGCCTGTTGCTCGGCCACAAGCGCCATCCGCATGAGCTGAAGCCGCTGGTCGACAGTTTCGCGGTGAAGACGGTCGCCGGCAACATCCGGCCGGGCGCCAAGGTCGCCATCGCTCGCGATCAGGCCGAGGGCCGCCGAGTCGTCATGGCCACCGCCAGCTACCGCCTCTACGCCGACGCTATCGGCCGACTGCTGGGGTTCGACGACGTCATCGGCACCGGCTCGATCATCGGGCTCGACGAGCGGGTTCACGCGAAAATCGACGGTGAGAATTGCTACGGCCCGGCCAAGCTCCGCATGGTCACCGACTGGCTTGAGAAGAGCGGCCTTCAGCGCGGCCACGTCCGTTTCTACTCCGACCACGCCAGCGACGCGCCGCTGTTCGAATGGGCCGACGAAGCCGTCGCCGTGAACCCGCACCTCCGCCTCGCGCGGCTGGCGAAGGAGCGGGGATGGAAGGTCGAGGACTGGGGTTAGGGTCCGAATTCGGCTCAAACCGGACATTCCACCGATCTAGCCTTGCAGCATCTGGGGAGACGTGGAAGACTCCAAACATGCGCCCATTTGTCGCTCTGGCTTTCGTTCTCGTCTTGACCGGATGCACGCCAGCTTACGAACGCATCCAGCAATCTTATCAGTCCTTCGAGGGCGAGAGAGTAGACATAAGAAAGTACGGAGAATCTGCGCTCGACATCTCCGTTGATTACGATGGCAACGGGCGATTCCGCATTAACAGGTGGCCCAAGGTCGAAGTCGGAACCTTCAAGTTGGCAGCCGAACAATATGCCGACTTCCGACACCGCCTGGATAGCTTTCGGCAAGATGCTAAGCCCTTCGATCCAGCTAACTTAGAGCCGGGAACGAACGCGTGTGAGGATGGTAGCCGCGCAATCTCCGATACTGGCGGAATCCTTGTCCGTTGGGTCGAGCCAGGACGCGACGATATCCTCAGGGTAAAGCTTGGTTGCCCAATGGCCTCAACTAAGCAGCGTGATGAGCAGTTGTGGGCCTTTGTGCTCGGCTACTGGAACGGCTTCGAAGAGAACATCAAAAATGCGGCAAAGCGCTAGATCGCTGGAGCCCGATTTCCATCCATTTAGGGCGATAAAAGCACACTACACCGCCCTCAGCGCGTTGTCGAAATCGGCGATCAGATCGTCGGCGTCCTCGACCCCGATCGAAATGCGCACCAGATTGTCGGTGATGCCGAGCGCGGCCTTGCGCTCGTCGGGCACCGACAAATGGGTCATGGCGGCGGGCAGGCTGCACAGGGTCTCGGTGCCGCCGAGGCTGACGGCGAGATGGGCGATCGACAGATTGTCGAGGAAGGCGAACGCCTCCTTCTCGCCGCCTTTCACATAGAGCGAGAAGGTCGAGCCGGCGCCGGTGCAGTGGCGGTTGTAGATGTCGGCCTGGCGCGAGCCCGGATCGAGGAAGCCGAGATAGCCGACGCTTTCGACCTTGGGATGGTCGCGCAAGAAAGCGCAGACCTTGGCCGCATTCTCGCCGGCGCGGGTCATGCGCAGCTCCAGCGTCTCCAGGCTGCGCAGCAGCATCCAGGCGGTGTTGGGGTCGCAAATGCCGCCCATGACGTTGCGCATCATCCGCACCTTGTCGATGACGGCGCGGCTGCCGACAACGGCGCCGGCGACGAGGTCGCTATGGCCGCCGGCATATTTGGTCAGGCTGTAGACGCTGACGTCGGCGCCTTGGGCCAGCGGCTTGGCCCACAAGGGCCCGAGGAAGGTGTTGTCGATGGCGATCGGCGGCAGCTCGTCCTCGCCCTTGAAGGCGGCGGCGCGGGCGGCGTGGACCGCCTCGACATCGACCAAAGCATTGGTCGGGTTGGCCGGGCTTTCGAGATAAATCAGCGCGACGCGGCCCTTGGCCCTGGCCGCCGCCATCACTTGATCCAGCTCCTCGCGCGTCGCCCCGGCCGGGAAGTCGACATAATGGACGCCCCATTGCGGCAGGATCTTGTCGATGATCGTCTCGCTGGCCGCATAGAGCGGGCCGGAATGGACGACGACGTCGCCCGGTCGCACCAGCGCCAGAAGCAGGGTCGAAATGGCCGTCATGCCGCTGGAGAAGGTCAGCGCCGCCTCGGCATCCTCCCAGATCTGCAGCCGGTCCTCGAGGATCTCCTGGTTGGGCCCGTTGAAGCGCGAATAGACCAGGCCCTCGGCGGTGCCGCCGCCGGGCCGCTTGCCGGTGATGCCCTCGAAAAAGCGCTTGCCCTGCGCCGCCGTCTCGAAAACGAAGGTGGAGGTGAGGAAGATCGGCGCCTTCAGCGACCCTTCCGACAAAGCGGGGTCGAAGCCGTAGCCCATCATCAGCGTCGACGGCTTCAACTTGTGATTGCCGATGGTCGTCGGGGTTTGCCGCGGCAGCCGGCGGCTGGACGGCATCGGATCAAATTCTTCGGACACATGTCTCTCCCGTTCGGCGGCGTCCTAGCGCCAAGTTGAGCGGGAGGCCAATCGAACGGAAGGGCAGGGCGATAAGCTGAGCTTGGCGGGGCCCGGCGATACGCGCCGGGCCCCGCCGCCCGCCCCTAAAGTACCGCCGCGGTATTGTTGAAGGAGGATTGCACCTTCTCACCCAGGCTCTCGTAGCCGGCGATAGCGGCGACAGAGATCAGCGACGCGATCAGCGCATATTCGATGGCGGTGGCGCCGCTTGTATCGGCGATGAGCTTGTAAAGACGAAGCATGGCTTGGCCCCTCTGGTTGCCGGTTTGGGTTAGCGCCGGGCAGGGGGAGGAGCGAACGACCATCCGGCGGCGTATCGGATCGGGACAGGGCCGGATTTCTATTTCGGCAGGCCGATCAGCGAGATTTGCCGGCCATAATTTGGCTCGCCGCCATGGCTGGCGCGGCGATAGCTGTAGAAACGGCCGGGATCGCCATAAGTGTCGAGGCCGAGCGTCTCCACTCGGCTGACCCCGACCTCGGCCAGCCGAGCGGCGAGATAGGCCTCCAGGTCGAAATGCGGCTTGCCGGCCGGGCCATCGCTGAAGAATCGGTCGTTTTCCGGAGCGTCGCCGGTGATCGTGGAGCGAAAGTCTTCGGCAACCTCGTAATTCCGGGCGGCGATGCACGGCCCGATCGCCGCCGCGATCCGCTCGCGTTGGGCTCCCAGCCGCTCCATCGCCGCCACGGTCGCCTCGCCGACGCCCGCCAAAGCCCCGCGCCAGCCGGCGTGGGCGGCACCGACGATTCCGGCTTCGCGGTCGGCGAGCAGCACCGGGGCGCAGTCGGCGGTGAGGATGCCGAGCAGGGTTCCGGGCCGGTCGCTGACCAGGGCATCGGCGTGCGGCCGGTCGTCGTCGGGCCAGTCGCCGGCCTCGACCACCGTTGGCGAATGCACCTGGTGGAGGGTCACCAGCCGCGCGCCGGGCAGCACCGCCGCCACCGCCCGCCGGCGGTTCTCGGCGATGGCGTCGCGGTCGTCGCCGCTGCCCCAGCCGACGTTGAGGCCGGCGACCAAGCCTGTCGAAACCCCGCCGCGCCGGCCAAGGAAGCCGTGCGGGATGCCATCGAGCGCGGTGGCGCGAACGACTTCGACTGGGCTCAAAGCGGCCGCCGCATGACGATGTCCTCGTCGGCATGGCTACCGACCATGAACGCATAGCGGCCTTCGGCGACGAAGCCCCAGCGCTCGTAGAATTTGCGGGCGCGGTGATTGTCGGTGAACACCGACAGATACAAATGGTCGCCGCCGCGCCGCTCGGCCTCGTCGATCACCCATTGCATCATCCGGTCGGCGAGCCCGCGACCTTTCCAAGCCTCCAGCAAGTAGAATTGCCGCAACTCGACGGGCACCCCGCGCGGCTCGAACGGCAGATGCGGCGGCCCGACCTTGGCATAGCCGACCGCCTCGTCCCCTTCCTCGGCGATCAGCACCGCGAACTCGGGATCGGCCAGCTCGCGGCGCCACTGCTCCTCGCCGTGGCTGACCAGGAAGGTGGCGAGGTCGGCGGGCTGATAGAGATGGCCGAAGGTCGCGGTGAAGGTCTCGGCGCCGAGCTTCGACAGGCTTGGCGCGTCCTCGGTTCCCGCCAGACGGAAGGTGACGCTCATGCCACGAAGCCCGCCGGCTTGGGCCAGTCGGCCGCGCGAATCGCCATTACCTTGAACAATTCGCCCATCTCGTCCCCGGCGCAGAGTCGTTGGATTGCTTGCTCGATATCGTGGCGCTTGTCCGGGTCGCTGGCAATCAGGCTTCGCGCCCGCTCGTTTATTCCCAGCCGCCGCAGCCAATCGCCCTGGCCGACCGGCCCGTTGACAACGGCGCCGGCGTCGACGGCGGCCCGGGCCACCGCTTCGAAATCGACGTGGGCGGTCAAATCCTGCTCGCCGGGATCGGCCAGCGGGTTGGCGAAACCATGACCCCTGACCGCCTGCAACGTGTCGCCGGGGGCGCTTTGCGCATGGCCGTAATCGATGATCAAGGCGACGCCGCCATGCATGGCGAGATGGCGGGCAAGCGCCGCCACCGCCGCTTCGCGCGCCGGCGAATTCTCCTGGATTTCGCCCTGCCCAGTGAACCGCAGCCGCGCGCCATCGATCGCCACCCGCCGTTCCTCGCCGCCGTTCCACTGCCGCACCGGCAAGGCATCGAGGAATTCATTGGCAGCCAGTAGCAGCGGCACGGGCGGCAGGCCGGCGATTTCGTCATGCCAATTGGCGCCCGCAATACGCTCGGCCTGCGCTAGCCGAAGGGCGGGACTGGTCTCGACGAGATGCACCTCGCCGACGAAGCCGGCCTTGCCCATCACCCGCAGCGCGTCGGCCGCCAGTGTCCCGCGCCCGGGCCCAAGCTCGGCATAGACGGCCTTTGCGGGGCTGCCGGCGCGCCGCCAGCAATCGGCCAGGCAGGCGCTGACCAATTCGCCGAACATCTGGCTGATTTCCGGCGCGGTGATGAAATCGCCGGCGGCGCCGAGCGGATCGCGGCTGGCGTAATAATGGGCGTTGCAGGCGGCCATATAGGCCTCGACCGTAATCGGCCCTTCCGCCCGGATGCGTTCGCGCAGTCGCTCGGCGAGCGACGCCATGGCGTCAGGCGACGCTGGCGGGCCCGGCAATCGGCTCGACCCGGACGCGGCGCTTTTTCGCCGTCGCCATCAGCCAGGCGCCGCCGAGAATCATCGGCAGCGACAGCCACTGGCCCATGTGCAGGCCGGTCGCCTGGGCGAAGCCGACCAGCTGGGCGTCGGGCTCGCGGACGAACTCGATGCCGAAGCGGAACAGGCCGTAGAAGAACAGGAAGGCGCCGACGAGCTTGCCCGGCTGGTAGCGGGCCTGGGTCTTCCAGAACATCCACCACAGGATGAGGAACAGCAGGATTCCTTCCAGCGCGGCTTCGTAGAGCTGGGTCGGGTGGCGCGGCGGGCCGAGCGCGGTCAGGCCGGCGATGACTTCCGGGAAGCGGACCGCCCACGGCACATTGGCCGGCGCCCCCCACAGCTCGTGGTTCACGAAATTGGCGAGGCGGCCGAAGAACAAACCGAACGGCACGCAGCAGGCGACATAATCGTGCAGCCGCAGCCACGGCAGCTTTTCCTTGTGCGCCAGGTAGAGGATGCCGAGCGTGGTGCCGATGACCCCGCCGTGAAACGACATGCCGCCGTCCCACAGCTTCAGGATGTCGAGCGGGTTCTGGACGTAATAGGACAAATTGTAGAACAGGACGTAGCCGAGGCGGCCGCCGAGGATGATGCCGAGTGCGGCGTAGAAGACCATGTCGTCGGCGTGGCGGCGGGCCATCGGCGAGCCGGGCTGCTTGATGAGCTTCAGCAAATACCAATAGCCGATGAAAATTCCGGCCAAATAAGCGAGGCTGTACCAGCGCAGCTGGAAGAAGCCGAGGTCGAGCGCCACCGGCGACAGGTGCAGGTCCGTCCAGGCAATCGCGTGTTGATTATTCACTAGGCTTCCCCCGGCGTTTGCCGCCTCATAAGGTGGCACAAGCGAAAGGCAAAGGAGTTGCGAGGGTG
>DAIPLM010000002.1:2437-19679 GCA_036769205.1 Sphingomicrobium sp. | reverse complement strand
CCCGTGCATCCTGCCGGTGCTGCCGTTCGTGTTCGCCCGCGCCGACCGCCCGTTCGTTCGCAGCGGCCTGCCGCTCCTGGTCGGCATGGCCCTCTCCTTCGCCGCCATCGCCAGCCTGGCGGCGGTCGGCGGCGGCTGGGCGGTCGAGGCCAACCGCATCGGCCGGGCGATCGCCTTGATCCTGTTCGCCGGCTTCTCGCTGCTTTTGATCTTCCCCAGCCTGTCCGATCGGGCGATGCAGCCCTTGGTCCGCTTGGGCGAGCGGCTGTCCGGCCCCGGCCGCGACAACGGCATCGGCGGCTCTTTGGTCCTCGGCCTCGCCACCGGCCTGCTGTGGGCGCCTTGCGCCGGCCCGATCCTCGGCCTGATCCTGACTGGCGCCGCATTGTCGGGCGCCAGCGCCAGCACCGCGCTGCTGCTGCTCGCCTACGCGCTCGGCGCCGCCACCTCGCTGGCGATGGCGTTGCTGGTCGGCGGCAAAGTCTTCGCGGCGATGAAGCGCTCGCTTGGCGCCGGCCAATGGCTGCGGCGGGCGCTTGGCGTCCTCGTCCTTGGCGCCGTCATCGTCATCGCCCTCGGCCTCGACACCCGCGTCCTCACCAGTCTGTCGGCGGGCCAGACCAACGCCATCGAGACCCGCCTCGCCCGCACGCTGGGCATGGCCGACGACATGCCGCGGACGAGCGTTGGCCTCCGCGACGAGGGCCCTCTGCCCTCACTCGATGGCGCCGTCGCCTGGCTCAATTCGCCGCCGCTGACGGCCAAGCAGCTCAAGGGCAAGGTCGTGCTGGTCGACTTCTGGACCTACAGCTGCATCAACTGCATCCGCGCCATCCCCCATGTGAAGGCGCTGTACGACAGCTACGCCAAGGACGGGCTGGTGGTGATCGGCGTCCACTCGCCCGAGTTCGCGTTCGAGAAGGACCTCGGCAACGTCCGCAAGGCGGTCGCCGATTTCGGCATTCGCTACCCGGTGGCGGTCGACAATGACTGGACGATCTGGCGCGCTTTCTCCAACCGCTACTGGCCGGCGCAATATCTCGCCGACGCCAAAGGGCGCATCCGCTACCATCATTTCGGCGAGGGCGGCGAAGCGGCGACCGAAGCCGCCATCCGCGCCCTCCTTGTCGAGGCGGGCAAGCAGCCGACGGGCCCGATGGCCCGGGCCGAGGCGACCGGCGCCGGCATGGCCGCCGATTTCGCCGGCGTCGCCACCAAGGAAACCTATGTCGGCTTCGGCCGCGCCGCCAACTTCGCCTCGCCCGGCGGCCTGGTCCGCGGCAAGACCGCCACTTATGCGGTGCCGCCGCGCCTGACGCTTGGCGAATGGGCCTATGACGGCCGCTGGACGGTCGAGGCGCAGTGCGGCCGGCTCGACGCCGCCGGCGGCGGCATCGCCATGCGCTTCAAGGCTCGCGACCTGCACCTCGTCCTCGGCAGCGCCGACGGCAAGCCGCGCCGCTTTCGGGTGACGCTGAACGGCCAGGCTCCCGGCGCCGACCATGGCCTCGATATCGACGCGGCGGGCAACGGGGTCGTCACCGACCACCGCCTCTACCAGCTGGTTCGCCAGCAAGGCGGCGCGCGGGAGCGCAGCTTCACCATCACCTTCCTCGACCCGGGCGTCGAGGCCTACGCCTTCACCTTCGGCTGAACGCGGCCCATTGGAAACTCTGGCTCGAGCCCCACGGCGTCACGTGCGCTTGGGTCCAGGCCGCGATCGGCGCGAACGCCTCTCCAAGCTCGGCGGCCATCATCGCGGCATCGTAGCGCCGCACCGGCAGCCCGCTGCAGATCTCCGGTCCGTCGAGCGCGAAAGCGGCGACGATGGCGACGCTGCCCACCTGGGTCCCGGCTTTCATCGCCTCGACGTAGATGCCGCGGTCACCGGGCTCGACGAGAAAATGAAGCAGCGCCCGGTCGTGCCAGACGTCGTAGGCGCGATCGGGCTGCCAGGACATTATATCGGCTTCGATCCAGCGGATGGCGGCGCCGGCATTGCCGGCATCCGTCAAGGCCGAAGCGGCAATGTCGAGCACGGTGAGGTCGCGCCAGCCGCGCGCCGCCAGCTCGGCCGCCAGCGTCGAGGCGCCGCCGCCGACGTCGATCAGCGACGATTCCGGCCCGATCCCCAGCCGGTCGAGCGCCGCTAGCGACGGCTCCGGCAGTGGCTGGTGCCAGCTGAGCTCATCAGGCCGCCTGGCCGCATAGACCGTCCGCCAATGCTCGCGCGCATCCATCGCCGCAGCCTAAGAGCGGCCGCCACAAACAAAAAGGCGGCCCGTTACCGGACCGCCTCTCTGGCTCCAACAGGCGTGGCCCGTCAGAAGGCTTCCATATAGGCTTCGTTGCCGACGAACCCCATTTTTTCGACATGGGCGCGCTTGGTGACGGCCAGCACTTCGTCGACCAAGCCATAGGACGCCTCCGGCTCGGGCTGCAAATGCAGCTCGGGGACCGGATTCATCTGCTGCGAAACGTCAAGGTATTGGCGCAGCTGCTGCAAGTTCAGCGGCGTGCCGTTCCACAGGATGGCGCCCGCCTGAGTGATCACCACCCGGTTCTTGATCGGGTCGACCGGAGGCGGCGCCTGGTTCGGCTGGTTGACCGGCAAGTCGAGCTTCACCGCGTGACTCTGGATGGGAATGGTGATGATGAACATGATGAGCAGGACCAGCATGACGTCGATCAACGGCGTCGTGTTGATGTCCATCATCGGTTCGCCTTCACTATTGTCGCTGACAGTCTGCATCGACATGGCGAGTAAGCTCCTGGCGTTAGAGGCGGGTGGTGACGCCGCCGGGGGGCGGCTCGGAAATGAAGCCGACCCGGGCGAAGCCCGCGCGCTGCATGGTGTAGATGGCGCCGCCAATGCACTTGTACGGCGTGTTGATGTCGCCGCGGATATGCGCCTCGGGCATATTCTCCTCGGTGACATTCTCGACACCGCCGACGTCCTTGATCAGATCCTCTAGCTTCTTGACGGCGCGGTCCTGCAACTCTTGGGCGGTGACCCGGGTCAGGTTCCAATAGACCTCGCAGGTGCCGCCGGGTCCGCCGCGAACGGCGAGGTTGACGTTCTCCGGCTTGGTCTGGGTCGGCTCGAAGCGGACCTGGGGCAGCTGCACCGGCACCGTCTGCAACACGACTGGCACGGTGATCAGGAAGATGATCAGCAGCACCAGCATCACGTCGGTGAGCGGAACGACGTTGATGTCGGACATGGTATCGGGTTCGTCGCCGTCCGCGCCTGGGCCTACACTTACTGCCATGGGTGGCTATCCTCGATTGATTCGGCGTTCACGAGGCCCGGGCCGGCGCGTTCTGGGACGCCGGCCCGGGCTTTGGCTTAGCTGACGCGGTCGGTCGTGCGCACGGGTTCGGTGCCCGGCCGCGGCGCCGTCGTCGTCTTGGCGGTGGCGCCGGCCGCCGGAGCGGCCATGCGCGGCTTCACCTGGCCGTTGGACATCAAATAACCGTGCAAGTCGTTGGTGAAGGCGGCGAGATCCTCCATGATCGACTTGTTGCGGCGAATCAGCCAGTTGTAGGCGAGCACCGCCGGGACGGCGACGACCAGGCCGAGCGCGGTCATGATCAACGCTTCGCCGACCGGGCCGGCGACGGTCGAGATCGAGGCCGATCCCGTCGAGCCGATCTTGATCAGCGCGCGGTAGATGCCGATGACGGTGCCGAACAGGCCGATGAACGGCGCCGTCGAGCCGACCGTCGCGAGGAAGGCCAGGCCTTCGCCGAGACGGGCGCCGATCGAACCTTGCGAACGGGCCAGGCTGTTGGCCATCCAGTCATGCTGGTCGATCGGGTCGGTCAGCTTGCTGTGCTGGTCCTGGGCAACCAGGGCATCGTCAACGATGGCGCGATAGGCGCTCTTCTTGTCGAGCTTGGTCGACGCCTCGCGCAGGTTCGCCGAGTTCCAGAAGCTGGCCCGGACCTTGTTGCCCTGGTTGATGATCTTCTGCTGCTGCAGCAGCTTGGTGAACAGGATGTAGAAGCTGAACACCGACATGAACACCAGGGTCAGGAAGGTGGCCCAGGCGATCAGGCCGCCCTGTTCGAGGGCCTGCATCAGGCCATAGGGGTTTTCGCCGGGAGCCGCGGTGGCGGCGGCGAGCATCAGAGCTGGAGTTGCCATTGTTTCTGTTTCCTCTTGGTAATTTGGTTCAAAATCTCGCGGTGGCTATTCTAGCCGCCAGGTGATCGTGCTGCTCGTCGTCGATGACACCGGGTTGCCATTGGCATCCTCCGCCGGCTGGTATCGCGCCCTGCGGCTGGCAATGCTGCAGGTCGCATTGTCGAGCGAGCGCGAGCCGCTCGATTTCGAGACCGAGCAATTGCTGACCCGCCCGTTGGCCCCGATCGTCAACGTGATGCGCACGGTTCCCTGCTCATCGTTCTCGATCGCGTTCTGTGGATAATCGTCGGCCCGGAACAGGCCCTGCAGGCTTCCCGACAGGCTCTTCGGCTCCGTCAGGCGCGGCTTGGGCGGTGGCGGCGGCGGCGCCGGCGGCTGCATCGGCGGCGGCGGCCGCATGATCTCGCGCTGCTCGAGCTGGATCGGCGGCGGCGCCACGTCCAGCCGCACCAATGGCGGCGGGGTCATCGGCGGCGGCGGGATATCCGGCTGCTCGGGCGGGGGCGGCGGCTCCTCGGGGGGCGGCGGCTCTTCCTCGACGTCGAAGGTCTTGAGATCCTCGGCCGCCTTCTTGATGACATTATAGGCCAGGCCGGTGACGATGGCGTAGCCGAGAATCAAATGGATGAGCGCCACGATGATGATCGCCACCGTGCGATTCGAGCTCATCTCCCTGCGTTGGGCGTAAGACATTAAGCCGCAACTCTCCTCAAAGCCCGTGGTGTAAATCCACGGAAAAGACCGGGCTCACAACGCGCGCCCTGCCTGGATGGAACCCACTGATGTATCAACATATCATCAGCGGAATGCGCGCTTCCTTAGTTGAGGCAAAATAGGTGCGCAACGAATTTTGTTCCGCCTGTCATCCGTTTGGCCCCGCATCCGGCGCCAACCCGGGGAAAGAAGCGATCTCCACTCCGACCGCCTGGGCGTCCTTGTAGATGTCGGGCTTTGCGCTTTTAACCCGTAGCGCCTTGACCCCGCGCATGGCCGCCAGCCGGCGATAAATCGCGTGTACCAAAGTCTCCTGCAAATTGTAGCGGCGGGCACCGGCCAGGCGGATAATCTCGGTGCGCAGCAAATCGTAATCCCAGGCTTCGTCGGGGTGATCGGTGGTCGGCGGCGTAAGATCGTCGAGCCAGATTTCGACCGTCAACAGCAGCCGCTGCGGCTGGCCGACCTCGAAATCGTGAAAGCCGATGTCGGCGTGGACCTCCATCGCGTCGAGCAGGATGCGGCTCGAGCGGACCTCGAGTTCGCGCGGCATCAGCCCGTCGAGTTTCATTACGTCGCTCATTGGCTCTCCAGGAATTGCACGTCGCGCGGCAGCCCGAGGAACCGCTGGCCGCCGTCGATGGTGACCACTTGGCCGGTCACCGCCGGTGCATCAATCAAATAGCGCAATGCGGCGACGACATCGGCCGGCTCGACCCCTCGGCCAAGCGGGTTGAAGGCATGGGTCGCGGCGAAATTTGCCTCGTCCTGCCCAGGCGAGCGGAGCATCAGCGCCGGGGCGATGCCATTGACCCGGATGCCCTTGCCCGCCAGCGCCCGCGCCGCCAGCTCGGTGAAGCCGGCGAGCGCCTGTTTCGACAAGGTGTAGCTGAGGAAATCGGGGTTCGGTGCGGCGAGCTTGGCGTCGAGCAAATTGACGATCAGCGCATCGCCGCCGCCGTGGCGGGCGGCTAGGGCCTGAGTCAGCAGGATTGGCGCCCGTAGATTGACGGCGATGTGGGCGTCGAGCTCGGCTGGCTCGAACGCGCCGAGCCCGTCCGGGGCGAAGCGTGCGGCATTGTTGACGAGCAACCGCACCGGCCCGAGCCCGTCCGCGCCCGCGAAGATCCGCTCGGCGCAACTCGCGTCCGCGAGGTCGGCGACGGCCCGCACCGATCCCGCCGGCACCTCGTCGTCGTCATGATGGACATGGGCGACGACCGCCCAGCCGTCGGCGAGCAGCGCCTCGGCGATGATTCGCCCGACGCGCTTTGAAGCGCCGGTGACGATGGCGGTGCGCGGTTCCATGGCCGGCTGGATTGCGTCGGCTGGCGCGCAATGACAAGAGCGGCGCCATGCCCGAGAGCCGCCCGCCCATCACCGTCGCCGGCCAGTCGCTCGCCGAGCTCGCCGCCGCTATCGCCGGCAAAAGCCTGCCGCCGGTCGACCGCTGGGATCCGCCTTTGTGCGGCCATTCGGGCATGCGGATCGCAGCCGACGGCACCTGGTACCACGACGGCGCGCCGATCAGCCGGCCGGCGATGGCGCGGCTGTTCGCCACCGTGCTGCGCCGCGAGCCGGATGGCGGCCACGTCCTCGTCACCCCGCACGAGAAGCTGACGATCGACGTCGACGCCACCGCCTTCCGCGCCGTCGCCATGGCCCACGAAGGCCAAGGCGAGCACCGCCGGATCGCCTTCGAGCTCGACAGCGGCGACGCGGTCATCCTCGGCGCGGCGCATCCGCTGCGAGTTATCGACGACGCTCACGGCCCCAGCCCGCGCTTCGCCGTCCGCCACGGCCTCGAAGCGCTCGTCGCCCGCCCGCTCTATTACGATCTCGCCGACATCGCGCTGGCCGAGGGCCACGACCCGCCGGGCATCTGGAGCGACGGATGCTTCTTTCCGTTGCAACCATGACCTTGGCCGACCGCTTGCGCGTCTCGCTGGCGCTGCCGCTGCGTGACGGCCTGCTCGCCGGCGACCTGGTCGAAGGCGCGCCCGACGCCGGTGACCAGGCGGCCGTGCTGGTGGCGATCACCGACCGGCTCGAGCCCGGCGTGCTGCTGACCGTCCGCCGGGAGCATTTGCGCACGCATGCCGGGCAGATCAGCTTTCCCGGCGGCCGTCTCGATCCCGGCGAGGACGCGCTCGCCGCCGCCGTGCGCGAGGCCGAGGAGGAACTCGGCCTGCCGCCCGCTTTGGTCGAGCCGTGGGGCACCGCCGATCCCTACCGCACCGTCACTGGCTTCGCCGTCACTCCCGTGCTCGGCCTGGTCCCGCCCGACTTGCCGCTGGCGCCTCACGAGCACGAGGTCGCCGACTGGTTCGAGGCGCCCTTGTCCTTCCTGCTCGATCCGTCCAACCAGCAGCGCATGAGCGCCGACTTCCAGGGACAAACCCGCCATTTTTACCAGATCGACTGGAACGGCCGCCGCATCTGGGGGGCGACGGCGGCGATTTTGGTCAATCTCACCCGCCGGCTGGATTGGGCATGAGGCTCGACGCCAAGGCCTGGCGCAAGACGCGCGGCGTCCCCCGCATCTTGAAAGCGCTTGGCTCGAAGGAGGGCCTGACCCGCTACGTAGGCGGCGCCGTCCGCGACGATCTGCTCGGTTTGGCCGTAAGCGACATCGACTTCGCCACGCGCCTGCGGCCCGAGGAGGTCATCGCGCGGCTCGAGGCGGCCCACATCAAGGCGGTCCCGACCGGCATCGAGCATGGCACCATCACCGCCGTCGCCGACGGCCAGCCGGCCGAGGTGACGACCCTGCGCGCCGACGTCGCCACCGATGGCCGCCGCGCCACCGTCGCCTTCACCGACGACTGGATGGCCGACGCCTCGCGCCGCGACTTCACCATCAACGCCCTCTATGCCGACCCCGAGGACGGCGAAGTCGACGACTATTTCGGCGGCCTCGACGATCTCAAGGCCGGCCGGGTGCGCTTCATCGGCGACCCTTTGACCCGCATCGCCGAGGACCATTTGCGCATCCTCCGCTTTTTCCGCTTCCACGCCCGCTTCGGCAAAGGAGAGCCCGACGCGGCAGCGCTCGCCGCCTGTACCGCCCGGGCCAACGATTTGATGGCCTTGAGCCGCGAGCGGATCGCCGACGAATTGCTGAAATTGCTCGCCCTCGCCGAGCCGGCGGCGACGGTGGCGCTGATGAGCGCACGCGGCATCCTCAAGCCGGTGCTTCCCGAGATCGACGGCGCCGAGCGCCTCGCCGCTTTGATCGCCGCCGAGGTCGAAGGCGGGTTCGATTCCGACCCGATGCGGCGCCTGTCCGCACTATTGCCACGCGATCCCGACACCGCCGAGACCATCGCCGCCCGGCTCAAATTGTCGAACAAGGCCCGCAAGCGCATCGCTCTCGCCGCCGACGGCGATCTGTCCGCCAACCCGCGCGCCCTCGCCTACTGGATCGGCGCCGAAAGCGCCCAGGACCGCTTGCTGCTCGCCGGCCGGCCCGAGGACGCGGCAGCCTTGCGCGAATGGCCGGTGCCGCGCCTGCCGATCACCGGCGGCCAATTAATCAAGCGCGGCGTGCCGCAGGGGCCATTGGTGGCGAAAATCCTGCACGCCATCGAGCGCGCATGGGTCGCCGCCGGCTTCCCGGTCGGCGAGGCGCTGGCGGGGCTAGTGGCCGAAGCCACCGAACCCTTCGCGCCCTAGTTCGCCGACGACGCCAGCCCTGGCACCAGGCCGGCGCCTTCCTCGACCTTCGCCGACGACGCCGCCAGCGTGCCGCCGACCGGCTCCGCCCGTCCGCCGAGGCACTTGGCGAGGAAATTCTCGGCCGCGGCGTTGAAGGCGATGCTGTTGACCGGCCGCGCGAAGCCATGGCCCTCGTCCGGGAAGACAATGTAGGTGACGGGGATGTTCTTCGCCTTCATCGCCGACACAATCTGCTCGCTTTCCTTGACGTTGACGCGCGGGTCGTTGGCGCCCTGGCCGATCAGCAGCGGCTTGCTGATCTGGTCGGCCTTGTAGAGCGGCGAGGCGGCGTCGAGCAGCTTCCTGCCCGCCTCGGTCGTCGGGTCGCCCATCCTCTTGTAGAACTGGACCTTGCCCGATTCCCAATAAGCAGGAATCGTCTTCAGTAGAGTCTGCAGGTTCGACGGGCCGACGATGTCGACCCCGCAGGCGAACCTGTTGGGCGTGAAGGCCATTCCGGCCAAGGTCGCATAGCCGCCATAGCTACCGCCCATGATCGCCACCTTGTCGGGCGACGTCACGCCTTGCGCCACCGCCCAGTCGACGGCGTCGAGCAAATCGTCGTGCATCTTGCGGCCCCATTCGAGGTTGCCGGCTTCGACGAAATCCTTGCCGAGCCCGGTCGAGGCGCGGAAATTGGGCGACAGCACCGCATAGCCGCGGTTGGCCAGCCATTGGTGGAAGCTATTGTAGCCGTAGGAATCGCGGCCCCACGGCCCGCCGTGGACCAGCAACACCATCGGCACCGCCGCATTGGGCTTGCCGTCGCCATCCGGGTCGGCGCCCGGCGGCAGCGTCAGATAGGACACCAGGGTCTTGCCATCGCGCGAGCGAATTTCGACCGGATGCATTTCGGTCAGCGGCATGCCGGCTAACGCCGGTCGGGTCTCGTAGAACTTGCTGAGGGTTTTGGCCTTGCGGTCGTAGAGCCAGGACACAGAGGGCTCCGACGCGCTGCTGGCGGCGACGATCCATTTGTCGTCGGCGTCGGACCGGGAAATGACCGTCAAATCGCCCTGCAATTTGCTCTTGAGAAAGGCCAGGTCGCCGCGCACGGCATCGCCGATCGGCGTCCATTCATTGCGCAGATAATCGACCGCATAGGCCTCGACCCGGCCGGTCCGCGGGTGCGCCATCGCGCCACCGATGTCGGCGCGCGCATCCTCGGCGATCACCTGCTTGGCGCCGGTCGCGGTATCCTGGGCGATCAGCGCCGCCGTGTTCCGGCCACGGCTGTCGATCCAGTAGAGCGTCTTGCCGTCGGCGGTATATCCGGCGGGCTGAGTGGTCAGGCTGTCCTCGAGCGTGATCGTCTCGGTCGGCTCGGCATCGACCTTATTGTCGACTACCCGGAAATAATCGCTGCCGCCGTCGGCCCGCGATTTGAGCGCGCCGCGAATGACCAGATTCTGGTCGGCCAGGAAGCCGGCATAATCGCCGGTGTTCATCAGCACTGGCGTCAGCCTGCCGGTCGCCAGGTCGAGGCTGTGGACGTCGTGCCATTTGGCGTCGCGGTTGTTGAGGCCAATGAGGATGCGGTCCTTGACCAGCGGCGACACGCCAATGACCTGAACGCGGGTTTTCTCGAACGGGGTCAGTTTGCGCTCGGCGCCGGTCGTCACATTGACGCCGTAGAGCAGGAAGTTCTCGTCGCCGCCCTTGTCGTTGACGTAAAGGATTTGCTTGCTGTCGGGCGCCCAGAAATACTGCCGGATCGGCCGCACCTTCTCGGCGGTGATGGGGCGGCCCTTGGAGATATCCGATGCCGGCGCCACCCAGACGTTAAGGACGCCGTCGCGGGGGGCGATCCAGCTTAGCCAATGGCCATCGGGCGAGATGCGCCCGCCGGCCTTCTCCGGATTGCCGAACAACGCCTCGCGCGGGATCAGCGGCACGGCGGCGACCGGCTGGGCGACGGCGACGCCGCCGGCGGCCAGCAAGGCGGCGGCGGAAGCGGCGAGCAAAATCTTGGTGCGGTTCATGGACGGACTCCCCCTTTTTCGGATGCGAGTCGTCCTTAGCGTATTAGGCCTCTAATACACAAGCCACACTTGGCTAGCTTTTGCGCCGCGCTTTCCAATAGTCGAGCGCGGCTTCCGGCTCGAGCGGCTTGGCGAAATAATAGCCCTGGCCGGAAGCGCAGCCCAAAGTCGCAAGCGTCGTCGCCAGCTCGACCGTCTCGATGCCTTCCGCCGTCGTCGACATGCCCAGCGCCTCGGCCAGGCTCAGGACAGCGCGGACGATGGCGACGCTGTCGGGGTCGACCATCATTCCGGAAACGAAGCTGCGGTCGATCTTGAGGACGTCAATCGGCAGCCGCTGCAGATAAGCCAGACTGGAGTAACCGGTACCGAAATCGTCCATGGCCACCGTCGCGTCGAGCGCCTTGAGGGCCTCAAACACGCGCTGGGCGCGGGCTGGGTCCTGGACGATCGAGCTTTCGGTCAATTCCAGTGTCAGCCGGTTGCCGTCGAGCCCGCTTGACTTGAGGGCGCTCTCGACGAGCCCGGCGATGTCGTCGCGCGCGACCTGGATCGCCGACAAATTGATCCCGACATAGACCGGCAGTGGCTCGCCGACCTGGCGGTCCCAATCGGCGAGTGTCGACGCTGCTTTGTCCATCGCCCAGCGCCCGAGGGTCAGGATCAGGCCGCTTTCCTCGGCGACCGGAATGAACTCGGTCGGGCTGATCTCGCCGCGGTCGTCATGGTGCCAGCGGGCCAGCGCCTCGAAGCCCGCGACTTCGCCCGACTTGAGGTCGATCAGCGGCTGGTAGAACAATTTCAATTGGTCCTTGTCGAGCGCGCGGCGCAGCTCGGTCTCGATTGAGAAGCGGCGGCGGGCGGCGCTGGCTTCCTTGGGCTCATAGACCTGCGGCTTGCCGGCGGCTTTGGCCTGCTTGACCGCGAACTGGGCGTTGCGGAACAGCTCCTCGGGCTCCTGGCCGTCGTGCATCAAGGCGATACCGATGCCGCATTCGACGCGGATTTCTAGCTCTGACAATTTGAAAGGCGTCGCCATCACGTCCTGGATGCGCTCGGCAGCCGCCAGCGCGTCGGTGATTCCCCGCCGCAGCGACACCAGCACGCCGAACTCATTGCCGCCGGTGCGAGCAAGCAGGTCGCCAGCCCGCAAGGCCGAAATCAGCCGGCGGGCGAAGGTGATCAGCAATTCATCGCCGGCCAGGCTGCCCATGCTCTCGTTGATCCGCGAGAAGCGCAGCATGTCGACGACCAGCACGGCGTAGGCGGACTTGGCCGGAAGGCCGCCGATCGCCGCATGGCCTAGAGCGTTGGCGGCGCCCTCGCCGGCTTTCTCGATCAGCTCGGTGAAGGCTAGCCGGTTGGGCAGTCCGGTCAGGCTGTCGCGCAGCATTTCGGCGCGCAAATTGTTCTCCGCCTGGATCTGGACGGTGCGATCGACGACGCTCAGCAGGCAGCGCGGCTCGCCGTTGGCACCGGCCACCAGAGGCGCCAGCTTGAGCTTGAGGAAGCGGCGGCTAATGCCTTCCCCCTCGGTCAGATCGAGCTCGTCGCTCGCCGCCGCCGGGTCGCCGAGGAAGGCGCGGATGAACTCGCCGCCGGCGCCCTCGGAATAGCGCCGGAACAGGTTGGCGAAGGCGTCCGGCGAGCCGTCGCAGCCGGCGAGGTCGAAAAAGCGCTGGTTGAGGGTCTGGACCCACAATCGGCCGTCGTTCAGGCAGAAAATCCCGGCCGCGATCGGCATCGCCGCGAGCAGGCAATGGTCATCGCCGTGGGACGGGGCGACCAGGACGTGCAAATTGGCCGCGCGCGCGTCGTCGCGCTCTCCAAACGATCGGGAGGCAGCCTTCATCCGCCGGGGGTTAAATGGGACAGGTTAACGTCCCGTTTCAAGCGGCGGTAAATTGCCCAGCTGCGCTCTGTAAACGGCGGCCTTATTCGCTTAACCTGCGTTAATCGCTTTAAGCGAACCGGTTGCTCCTCGGGAACCCCAAAGGGGGCATCCTGCCGGCGGCGCCGCGGGCCGCGCGCCACGCCGTCAGGTCGCTTTCGGTGCGGGTGCGGGCGCTTTCACCGCCAAGCACCCAGCTGAGGCCATCAGCCAGCTTCAGCGCCGTCGCGTCGGCCAGGCCGCCGTCGCGGTAGCGCTGTAAGGTTACCCCCTGCCCGCGCGCCAGCTCCGGCAGCTCCGCCAGCGGGAACACCAGCAATTTGCGGTTCTCCCCGATCACCGCGACCGCGTCGGCCCCCGGCTCGATGCGGTGCAGCACCGCCACCTTGGCGCCGGGCCGCAAATTGACCAATTGCTTGCCCTTGCGGGTCTCGGCCAGGGTCGCCTCGCCGCTGGTGACGAAGCCGCGTCCATCGCTCGCCGCGACCAGTAATTTCATCTCCGGCCTGACCACCATCAGGGTGACGATGCCGACTTCGGCGGCAAGGTCGATCAGCAGGCGCACCGGCTCGCCGAAGCCGCGCCCGCCCGGCAATTTGTCCCCGCCGAGGGTGTAAACCCGGCCGTTCTCGGCGGCGAGCAGCAATTTGTCGGTCGTCTGGGCATGGAAGATCTGCTGCAGCGCGTCGCCCTCGCGGAACTTCAGCGTCTCGGCATCGTCGAGCGCGACATGGCCCTTCATCGCCCGGATCCAGCCGCGCTGCGACAGGATCACCGTAATCGGCTCTTTCTCGATCATCGCCGACCAGTCGATGTCGCGCGCCGTGCTCGCCACCTCCTCGATGCGGGTGCGCCGCGGATCGCCGAACCGGTCCTTCATCGCACTGAGGTCACGCTTCAGCCGGGTTCGCTGCCGGGCCGGGCTCTCGATCAATTTGACCAGCTCCTCGCGCTCCTTGGCCAGCGCCGCCCGCTCCTTGGCGATCTCCATCTCTTCCAGCTTGCGCAGCCGGCGCAACCGCATGTCGAGGATCGCCTCGGCCTGGCGGTCGGTGAGCGAGAATTCCGCGATCATCAGGGGTTTGGGCTCGTCCTCCGTGCGGATGATCTCGATGACGCGATCGAGGTTCAGGAAGGCGACGAGGAAACCGTCGAGCAATTCCAGTCGGTCGTCGATCTTGCCGACCCGCGTCCGAGAGCGGTTGAGCAAAACCTCGATCTGGAAGGCGAGCCAGGCGGTCAGCGCTTGCTTGAGGCTCATCACCCCGGGCGTCCGCGTCGCGTCGAGGACGTTCAAGTTGAGTGGGAACCGCACTTCGAGGTCGGTCAGCCGGAACAGGCTTTCGAGGAGCAATTGCGGGTCGACCGTGCGGCTTCTCGGCTCCAGTACCACCCGCACCGCCTCGTCGCTCTCGTCGCGGACGTCGGCGAGGATCGGCAGTTTCTTGTTGGCGATGAGGTCGGCGACCTGCTCGATCAACTTGCCCTTCTGGACGCCGTACGGGACCTCGCTAACCAGCAAGTGCCAGCCGCCGCCCTTCTCTTTCTCGATGCTGATCGAGGCGCGCAGGCGGAAGCTGCCGCGCCCAGTCGCATAGGCGGAGGCGATACTCTCGCGGCTGTCGACCAGCACCCCGCCGGTCGGGAAGTCGGGGCCGCCGACGAAGTCCATCAGCGCCGCGTCGTCGGTGTGCGGATTGTCGATCAATTGCATCGCCGCGTCGGCCAGCTCGGCGACGTTGTGCGGCGGGATGCTGGTCGCCATGCCGACGGCGATGCCACTGGCGCCATTGGCGAGCAGATTAGGGAACAGGCCGGGGAAGACCTCGGGCTCTTCCTCCTCGCCATTATAGGTCGGCTTGAAATCGACCGTGCCCTCATCGAGCCCGGCCATCATCTGCGCCGCCACCGCCGTCAGCCGCGCCTCGGTGTAGCGATAGGCGGCGGCATTATCGCCGTCGATGTTGCCGAAATTGCCCTGGCCGTCGACCAAGGGATAGCGCAGCGCGAAATCCTGGGCGAGGCGGACCATGGCGTCATAGACGCTCTGGTCGCCGTGCGGGTGATATTTGCCGATGACGTCGCCGACCACCCGGGCGCTCTTCTTGTAGCCGCCGGCCGGGTCGAGCCGCAGCAGCCGCATCGCCCACAGCAGGCGGCGATGGACAGGTTTCAGGCCGTCGCGGACGTCGGGCAGCGAGCGCGCCGTGATCGTCGACAGGGCATAGACCAAATAACGCTCACTCAAGGCGGCGTCGAACGGGGTGTCGATGGTGGTCGACGCAAGTTCATCGGGAAGCATGCGGCGGAGCTTAGCAATCGGCCTCGCCACGAGTCACCCCAAGCATCGGCTTTATCCACCGATTTTCGCGGCGCGTGAGGGTCGATCCCGGCCGTCCCGCAGCGGGACGGGAACCTTATAAAAGGTTAATTGATTCAAATTAGGTAAATCATTAGTTAACCACATCCGGCCGCTCACCGTCGCCTGTGAGTCGTATGCGCTCGTGCGGCTGCTTTTTTCGCTTGAAAGGGCAGAACAGTGCGCAAATTTATGGCTTTGCTTGGCGTCGGCGGCATGCTGACGATCCTTCCGGCGGCACCGGTCCTCGGCCAGGTGATCGATCCGCATTCCGGCACGTGCAACATGATCGTCCCCGATTCTAGCGGCAGCCTGACAGGTGCCGAAGTCGAAGGGACTCTGTTCATCCGCGCCAACAGCAGCTGGACGACCATGACCTGTCATTTCGACCTTACCGCCGAAGAGTCCCCGGACAAAGCGACCCATGCCCGCGGCTTCAACTGCCGCATCCCGCCGAACCCGGTGCCGACGACGGATTCGCGGGCCAGCGCCAGCCCCGGCGGGCGCATGGTCCTGACCTGCCGTTACAAGACCTCTGCGCTGTAGGAACCGCACCGACGGCTCCCCAGGGATGCGGCTGTCGTTTCGGGATATGAATTGAAGAAACGCGCGTTCTGGACGTGCGAACGCCATGTCCGCGCGGCGAAAAAATGGGCCCCCGCCGATTTCACGGCCGGGGCCCTATTTCATGCACTCAAACCAGGATCACCCGCCGGATGATCCGCGTCCCTGGGTCGACCTGCAGGATGCGGCCGTCAGCGTAGCGATAGAGATAGTCGTCGCTGTCATAATAACGGTCGCGATAGTCGAACGGCACGTTGTAGGCGTCATAGCCGAGCGGCAGCCGCTGGCCGACGTTGAAGTTCTGCCCGGTCACCAGCGCCGCCAGCGCGGCGATCAGCTGGGTCTCGGGGTCGACCTGGTAAATGCCGCCGCTGGCGTAGCGATAGTCATAGCCCGCCTGGTCGTAATAAAGGTCGCCATAGTAATCCGGCACGCCATAATCGTAGCCGGCGTAGCTCGGCCAGGCATTGCCGACCATATAGCCGCCATAGACCGGATAGCTGGCCTCGATCAGCCGGCTGCGCGGGTCGACGCCATAGATATAGCCGTCGTCATAGCGGTACCACCTGTCGGGCGTGTCGTAATAGCTGCTGCGATAGGCATAGGGCACGTTATAGGTGTCGTAGCCTAGC
Source organism: Sphingomicrobium sp. (assembly GCA_036769205.1). GTDB lineage: Bacteria > Pseudomonadota > Alphaproteobacteria > Sphingomonadales > Sphingomonadaceae > Sphingomicrobium. The sequence continues at coordinate 3,670 of DAIPLM010000002.1, read as the reverse complement.
GGCAGTTGCTGGCCGATCCCGAAGCTCTGCCCGGTCAGCAAGGCGACGATGCCGGTGATCAGCTGGGTCGTCGGGTCGACCCCATAGATCGCCCCGTCGCCATAGCGGTAATAGCGGTCCGGGGAGTCGTAATAGAGGCTGCTGTAGCCGTAGGGCACGTTGTAGCTGCTCTGGTAATAATAGGGCAGCGGCCGGCCGACCGAATAAGCGCCGCCAAGGATCGGGAACAAGGCGCTGACCAGATTGCTGCCGCCGCTAAGCCGATACAGATAGCCGTTGTCGTCGTCATAGCGGTAATAATAGTCCGGCCCGGCGTCGTAATAGCTCTGATAACGGACCGGCGCATAATCGGCGTACCAGTCGGGGTTCACCCTTTGGCCGATGGTGGCGAGCTGGAGCGCGGTGCGGCGGTCCCGACGAAGGTCGTCGCGGCGATCGATGCGGCGGGCGACGTCTTGCCAGTTTTCGCGGCGCTGGAACTCGCGCGGACGCTGGATTTCAACGCGGCGCTCGATGCTGCGATCGCGCAAGTTGGCGAAGCGCTGGGCGCGTCCGTCCTGGCGCAGCTGGCGGCTGACGGCCTTTTGCTCCTGGCGCTGGTCATTGCGCAGGTGACGGGCGGCCACCCGCTCGGAAGCGACGGTATGCTGGCGGACCGCCCGCTCGCGGTTCTCGGCGGCCCGGGTGCGAGTGACGCGGCGCTGCTCGGCCTGTTGCGGCCGGGCGCGGACCTGCGCCCGCTCGACCTTGCGGGCTTCCTGGGTCCTGGCGCGGCGCTCGACCCGCGGGCTGGCCTGGCGGGCCTCGACGGTGCGGCTGCGGCGCTCGACATGACTGCGGCGCTCGGCGGCCTGTTGCCGGGCCTGCACGCGCGGCGCCGCGCGCTCGGCTCGTTGCTGGCGTGGCTGGGCGCGGCGTTCGGCGCGCTGCGGACGGGCCTGGGCGCGTTGCGGTCGGGCCTGGGTGTGCTCGGCGCGCTGGCCGCCCTGATTGCTCTTGGCTTGCGCCTGCGCCTCACGGTCACCCTTGTGCCCGCCACGCTCGGCGGCGGCCGGGGCGGTCACGGCCATCGCCGCGACGGAAGCGATCAATAGAAACTTTCTCATGGCTCAATCCTGATTTGGGTGCCTTGTCGGCAGAACACCCAACATTGGCAAAAGTCGCCTGATTACAACGTGAACCGCTGGCGCCCGTTGCCCCTCGCCGACGCGCTTCGCAGCGGCTGCGGGATCC
>DAIPLM010000002.1:0-2427 GCA_036769205.1 Sphingomicrobium sp. | reverse complement strand
CCCGTTTCCAACCCGTTACAACGGCAATGAAAGGTGGCGTTAAGCCGCTGTCACGCCAGCAGGCGCACCGCCGCCATGCCCGCGAACAGACCGGCTACCGCCAGCACCACCGAGCCGCCGGCGTAAAGCACCAGCTCGGCGAAGGCGCCGCGTTCCCACAGCAAGGCGGAATCGAGGCTGAAGGCGGAAAAAGTGGTGAAGCCGCCGAGCAGGCCGGTGGTCAGCAGCAGCTTGACGTGCTGGTGGGTACCGGTGCGCAGCGCGAACCAGGCGACCAATACGCCCATCAGCACGGAGCCCAGCACATTGACCGCCAAGGTGCCGACCGGGAAGACGTAACCCAGCCGCGCGACGGCAAGGTTGACCGCATGGCGCAGCGCGGCGCCGATCCCGCCGCCGAGGAAGACCAGGGCATAGTGCATCGCTGCCTGCCTAGCTCGCCGCGCCGGCCACGGCTAGGCCGCCGCCAGCCCGGCATCGGCCGCCGCCTCATGGTCGGCGCGCGCGGTCGGCAGCAGCCATTCGCAGAAGCGCTTGATCTTGGGCGTCTGGCGGCGGTGCTCGGGGCAGACGAACCAATAGCCCCAGCCGCGCGAGCTGGTTTCCCGGAACGGCCGCACCAGCCGGCCTTCGGTCAAATCGTAGCGCCAGAAGAACGGGGTCAGCATGGCGATGCCGCGCCCGGCCATCGCCGCCGTCCCCTCGGCGGTCTGCGAATCGAGCTGGATGCCGGGGCGCGGCGGCCGGTCGGGGATTGGCACCCCGCGCTCGGTCAGCCATTGGTCGAGCCAGGGGTCGTTGCTGCTGACTTGGGGGAGATCGATGAGGTCGGCGGGTTCCATCGCCCGGCCGCCATGCTCGGCCCGCCATTCCTCCATGAACCACGGGCTGCAGATCGGCGTGTAGTCGATCTCGAACAGGCGCTGGGCATGCAGGCCCGGCCAATCGCCGTCGCCGGCGCGGATGGCAACGTCGACGTCGCTGCTGGTGAAATCGATGAGGGCATTGTTGGCGTCGAGTTTCACCGCCAGCTCGGGATGCTCCATCTGGAAACCGCCGATCCGCCACGCCAGCCAGGTGTTGGCGAAGGTCGAGGTGGTCGAGATGCTGAGCATGTTCTCGTCGTCGGCGCGCAAGGCGGCGAAGGCGCCGTCGATGCGGTCGAAGGCGGCGGTCAGCGGGCCGAGCAGCCGGCGGCCGGTGTCGGTCAGCCGGACCCGGCCCTTCGAGCGCTCGAACAATTTGACCCCGACCCGCTCCTCGAGCGCGCGGATCTGATAGCTGACCGCCGCCTGGGTCATCCCCAGCTCGTCCGCCGCCGCCGTGAAATGCTCGTGGCGAGCGGCCGCCTCGAAGACCCGGATGGCGGACAAGGGCGGCAGCTTGCGCATCGCGAGCTGTATAAGCCGAGCTTATCACCTTTGTCGATCCTTCAATTGGCCTTGCCGGCGGTCCATCCCTAGATTGCTCCCAACGAACAAAGCCGCGACGCTGGGTTCGGGCAAAAAGGAGGAAGAAGCATGACTTATCCATTGAGCAACCGGCTGTTCCTCGAGAACGGCCCCGCCGTCCGCGCCGCCGAAGCCCGCGCCCGGCGCGCCAAGGCCGAGGCCTTTTATCTGGCGGAAGCCGCCAAGCTGGCCGCCGCCCGCACCGTCACCGGCGCCGAGCTCCGCATCGCCGCCTGAACCCGAGACAAAGAAAGGATGACGACCATGATCTACGAACTTTATGCCCGCTCCCACCAGGCCGGCCGCGCCGAGTTCCATGCCGGCCTTGACCGGCTGGCCCGCAAGGCCGCCGAGACGTTTCGGGAAATCGCCCGGATCCAGTTCAAGGCGCCCTGGAAGAGCGGCCCGCAAACCCACACTTGATCCCCCGCGGCGCCTCCCCTCGCGCGCCGCGTCCCACCGGCCCGCTCCCCGCTCCCGGGGGCGGGCCGGTCAATTGCGCCTGCCCGGCCGCTGGCCTATAGGCTGCCGCCTCGGCCCCGGGCCCTCGCTTCGCCAGTGCGAAGCGGACCGGGGCGTTCGATTTTTTTGACCGGGAGCAACATGGTCCGCCGCCGCCAGATCTACGAGGGCAAGGCCAAGATCCTCTACGAGGGGCCGGAGCCCGGCACCCTCATCCAATATTTCAAGGACGACGCCACCGCCTTCAACGCCCAGAAGCGCGGCACCATCAGCGGCAAGGGCGTGCTAAACAACCGCATCTCCGAATATATCTTCACGGCTCTGGCGACGATCGGCGTCCCCACTCACTTCATCCGCCGCCTCAACATGCGCGAGCAATTGATCCGCCAGGTCGAGATCGTGCCGATCGAGGTGGTCGTCCGCAACGTCGCCGCCGGCTCGCTGTCGAAGCGCCTCGGCATCGAGGAAGGCACCCAGCTGCCGCGCACCATCATCGAATATTATTACAAGGACG